>CAZDRS010000608.1:0-1376 GCA_964507585.1 uncultured Dechloromonas sp. | reverse complement strand
CGGCAAAATAGGCCACCGTACCGTAGTCGGCCAGGGTTTCCATCAAGGCCAGCGCCACACCGGCGACGATGGCCGGACGCGCCAGGGGCAGCGACACCGCGAAGAAAGCCCGCCAAGGCCCCATGCCCAGCGTGCGCGCCGCTTCCAGCATGCCGCTCGCCCGCTCCAGGAAAGCCGTCCGAGCCAGCAGGTAGACATAGGGGTAGAGCACGCAAATGAACATCAGCATGGCGCCCGGCAACGTGCGGATGTCCGGGAACCAGTAATCGCCATGCTCCCAGCCGAAGCTGTCGCGCAGGAAAGTCTGCACCGGGCCAACGAATTGCAGGAAATCGGTATAGACGTAGGCCATCACGTAGGCGGGTACAGCCAGCGGCAATACGAGCGCCCACTCGAAGATGCGCCGACCGGGGAATTCGTGCATGGCAGTCAGCCAGGCGGTAGCGACACCGACCAGCCCGACGCCAACACCGACCCCCAGGCACAGCCACAGCGAGTTGGCGATGTACTCCGGCAACACCGTCGATGACAGGTGGCCCCAGGTGGCGCTCGTACCGCCGACAAACAGGTTGAGACCGACACTGGCAACAGGCAGGCCGGCAAGCAGGGCAACGACCAGCCCGACTAGCAGCAGGGGGGAGGATGAGACTGTGCGCATGGTTGTAAATGCGAATTATAATCGACCGCTATGGCTCAACTTGAACTAAATGGCGTCGTTCAGCGCTACGGCAAGCATACCGTGGTGGACGGCGTGGATTTCCGGCTCGAAGCCGGCAGCATCGCCTGCTTGCTCGGCCCGTCGGGCTGCGGCAAGACCACTTTGCTGCGCTGCATTGCCGGTTTCGAGAACATTGCCGACGGCGAGATTCGCCTGCACGGTGCGGTGGTCAGCCGAGCCGGCCAATCGACACCGCCGGAAAAGCGGCGGATCGGCATGGTTTTCCAGGACTACGCCCTGTTCCCGCACCTGACCGTCGAGCAGAACGTCGCTTTCGGCCTTGGCCGCAAGCCCGGCGAGGAAGCCCACCTGCGGGTGCGCCAGCTGCTGGCGACCGTCGGCCTGCATGGCCAGGGCAACAAGTACCCGCACGAACTCTCCGGCGGCCAGCAGCAGCGTGTTGCGCTGGCCCGCGCCCTCGCCCCCCGGCCGGAACTGATCCTACTCGACGAGCCCTTCTCCAATCTCGATGTCGGCCTGCGCGAGCGCTTGTCGGTCGAGGTGCGCGACATCCTCAAGCGCGAGGGCTCGACGGCGATCATGGTTACCCACGACCAGCACGAAGCCTTCGCCATGGCCGACGAGATCGGCATCATGTACGAAGGCCGCATCCAGCAATGGGATGTGCCGTACAACCTCTACCACCGGCCGGCCAACC
>CAZDRS010000607.1:0-1378 GCA_964507585.1 uncultured Dechloromonas sp. | reverse complement strand
GGCAGCCGGGCACCGACCACGCCGGCATCGCCACGCAGATCGTCGTCGAGCGCCAGTTGGACGCCCAGGGCATTTCGCGCCACGACCTCGGCCGCGAGAAGTTCCTGGAGAAGGTCTGGGAATGGAAGGAATACTCGGGTGGCACGATCACCCGCCAGATGCGCCGCATGGGCACCAGCCCGGACTGGACGCGCGAACGCTTCACGATGGATGCCGGCCTCAACAAGGTCGTCACCGAAACCTTCGTCCGCCTCTACAACGAAGGCCTGATCTATCGCGGCAAGCGCTTGGTCAACTGGGATCCGAAACTGCACACCGCAGTCTCCGACCTCGAAGTCGTGCAGGAGGAAGAAGACGGCTTCATGTGGCACATCCGCTATCCGCTGGCCGACGGCAGCGGTAGCCTGGTGGTCGCCACCACCCGTCCGGAAACCATGCTCGGCGACACCGCCGTGATGGTTCACCCGGAGGACGAACGCTACAAGGCCATGATCGGCAAGATGGTCAAGCTGCCGCTGACCGATCGTGAAATCCCGATCATCGCCGACAGCTATGTCGATCTCGAATTCGGCACCGGCTGCGTCAAGGTCACGCCTGCGCACGACTTCAACGACTATGCCGTCGGCCAGCGCCATGGCTTGCCGATGATCTCGATCCTGACGCTGGATGCCAAGATCAACGACCACGCCCCGGAAAAATATCGTGGCCTCGACCGTTTCGACGCCCGCAAGGCCGTCGTTGCCGACCTGGAAGCCCTCGGCATCCTGGAAAAGACCGACAAGCACAAGCTCAAGGTGCCGCGTGGCGATCGCACCGGCGTCGTCATCGAGCCGATGCTGACCGACCAGTGGTTCGTCGCCATGTCGAAACCCGGTGCCGACGGCAAGTCGATCACCGAAAAGGCGCTCGACGTGGTGGCTTCCGGCGAGATCAAGTTCGTGCCGGAGAACTGGGTCAACACCTACAACCAGTGGCTGAACAACATCCAGGACTGGTGCATCTCGCGCCAACTGTGGTGGGGCCACCAGATTCCGGCCTGGTACGGCGTCAATGGCGAGGTATTCGTCGCCCAGAATGAGGAAGAAGCCCGCAAGCAGGCCGACCAGGTCGGTTACGCCGGACAGCTGACGCGTGACGAGGACGTGCTCGATACCTGGTACTCCTCTGCCCTGTGGCCGTTCTCGACGCTGGACTGGACGGGTGACGAGGCCACCGACGCTGCCAACCAGGTACTGCAGCAGTACCTGCCGTCGTCGGTACTGGTCACCGGCTTCGACATCATCTTCTTCTGGGTTGCCCGCATGGTGATGATGACCAAGCACGTCACCGGCAAGATCCCGTTCAAGCACGTCTATGTGCACGGCCTGATCCGCGACGG
>CAZDRS010000606.1:0-1384 GCA_964507585.1 uncultured Dechloromonas sp. | reverse complement strand
ACCTGCGACATCAAGGATCCGACGCAGAACATCAATTGGGTGGTGCCGCAAGGAGGCGAAGGCCCGACTTACCCGAATATGTAAGCCCTTTTCACCAACGAAGCCGCAATTCCCCCCCGGAATGGGGGTGGAATTGTGGCTTCTCGGTTTATAATCCTGCGGCTTAACCCCAAAGGGAGAACATCGAATGGGCTTTCTCGCCGACAAGAAGATTCTGATCACCGGTCTGCTGTCCAAGCATTCCATCGCCTATGGCATTGCCAAGGCCTGCCATCGCGAAGGTGCCCAACTCGCCTTCACCTACCAGAACGAGCGTTTCGAAGACCGCATCAAGAAGTTTGCCGCCGAATTCGGCAGCGACATCACCATTCCGGTGGACGTCAGCAGCGACGAGCAAATCGACAACCTCTTCGTCGAACTTGCCAAGCGCTGGGACGGCCTCGACGGCCTGGTTCACTCCATCGCCTACGCCCCGACCGAAGCCATCGAAGGCGACTTCCTGAACGGCATCTCGCGCGAAGCCTTCCGCATCGCCCACGACGTTTCGTCCTACAGCTACGCAGCCCTGGCCAAGGGTGCCCGCCCGATGATGCAAGGCCGCAAGGCCGCCCTGCTCGCCCTGTCCTACCTGGGCGCCGAGCGCACCATGCCCAACTACAACACCATGGGCCTGGCCAAGGCCAGCCTCGAAGCCGCCACGCGCTACCTGGCCTTCTGCCTTGGCCCCGAAGGAATTCGCGCCAACGCCATTTCGGCTGGCCCGATCAAAACGCTGGCTGCCTCCGGTATCGGCAACTTCGGCAAACTGCTCGCCTACAACTCGCACAATGCCCCGCTGCGTCGCAACGTGACCATCGAGGAAGTCGGCAACGCCGCCGCCTTCATGCTGTCCGACCTGGCCAGCGGCATCACCGGCGAGATCATGTACGTCGACGGTGGCATGAACACCACCGCCCTGGGCAATGCCGACCCGCTGCCAGCCTGATTGCACGCTTTGATTTACGCTTAGCCGACTCTCCGGTCGGTATTCAGCACACAGAAAGCCCCCGAGCAATCGGGGGCTTTATCTTTTTTGGATTGCGGCAGCCAGGCGACCGAATGATGTCACCACAAGGGGTTTCCCAGCGATGCCTCACAAAAGGCGAACCAGCAGCACCGCAGAGCCCTTGGCAGCCCCCATTCGCCACCAAGCGAGCAGCCGTATTTTCGTCGCCTAAGGATTCGAGGCCTTTCTGACTGACTGGCCGCCTCCTGGCCACTGGGCATCGCAGATTTCGCCACCCGGAAAACAAAAAAGCCAATCCGAAGATTGGCTTCAATGTTTTTTGCTGGCGCGCCCGGAGCGATTCGAACGCCCGACCCTCTGGTTCGTAGCCAGATACTC
>CAZDRS010000605.1:0-1388 GCA_964507585.1 uncultured Dechloromonas sp. | reverse complement strand
TTCTTGCCCAGCACATCGACCAGCAACTGCGTCGCCCCCTGGATCAGGCGCGCCTTCTGCTCGGCGGTCGCCCCTTCGCGGGTGATCTTGATATTGACGTAAGGCATCGGCCGCTCCCTTTAACGATTCACATCGACGACGACCCGGCCGCGCACCTTGCCGTCCATCAGCTGCGCCGCGGTCGGAATCGCCTCGGCCAGCGAGACTTCGTGGGTGATCAAGTCGAGCTTGGCAACATCCAGATCGCGTGCCAGACGCTCCCAGGCCACCAGCCGCTCCGGACGCGGGCACATCACACTATCCACGCCGACCAGCGTTACGCCGCGCAAGATGAAGGGCGCCACCGACGACGGAAAGTCCATGCCGCCGGCCAGGCCGCAGGCCGTCACCACGCCGCGATACTTGGTCGTTGCGCAGATGTTGGCCAGCGTATGGCTGCCGACGACATCGACCGCCCCCGCCCAGCGCTCCTTGCCCAGCGGCTTGCCGGGCGCCGAGAACAGGCTGCGATCGAGCACTTCGGCCGCGCCGAGCTGCTTCAGGTAAGCTGTTTCTTCCGCCCGGCCGCTCACCGCCACCACGGTGTAGCCGAGCTTGCTGAGCACCGCAATCGCAACGCTACCGACGCCGCCGGCGGCGCCGGTGACCACGATCTCGCCGTCGCCCGGCTTGACGCCGTGGCGCTCCAACGCCAGCACGCAGAGCATGGCGGTGTAGCCGGCAGTGCCGATGGCGACCGCCTGCCTGGCCGAGAATGCCGCCGGCAGCGGCACCAGCCAGTCGCCCTTGAGGCGGGCCTTCTGCGCCAGGCCGCCCCAGTGCGTTTCGCCGACGCCCCAACCGTTGAGCACGACACGGTCGCCGATCTTGTATTGCGGGTTGTCGCTCGCCTCGATGGTGCCCGCGATGTCGATTCCCGGCACCATCGGGAACTTGCGGACGACCGGCCCCTTGCCGGTAATCGCCAGGCCGTCCTTGTAGTTCAGCGACGAACGCTCGACGCGCACGGTGACATCGCCCTCGGGCAGTTGCGCCTCGTCGATATCCTTCACCGCCGCACGGTAACCGGCCTCGTCCTTCTCGATCAGAATTCCCTTGAACATGCGTCTCTCCAGATCAGTTTTGCAGGCAGGGCGCCGGCATCGCTGCCGCATCCCGTTTTTCCACCAGCTTCAGTATAGCCAGCAGCACCACGCCAACCACCATCACACCGCCGGCCAGGTAAAGGCCGATCGAATAATTGCCCAGGCGGGTGGCCAGCCAGCCGACGATGGCCGGCCCGATGATCTGCGCCACACCATAGGAAAGCGTCATCTTGCCCATCATCTTGGCCGGCCGTGTCGGGTAGTAGCGCCCGGCCATGGTCAACACCAGACTGACCATGCCGA
>CAZDRS010000604.1:0-1392 GCA_964507585.1 uncultured Dechloromonas sp. | reverse complement strand
TGGTGCTGGTGCCGACGCGCGAACTGGCCGAACAGGTGATGACCAGCTTCCGCCAATACGGCGAGCATCTGGCCGTCAGTTGCTATGCGGCGTATGGCGGCGTCAGCATCAACCCGCAGATGATGCGCCTGCGCCGTGGCGTCGACATCCTGGTTGCCACGCCTGGCCGGTTGATCGACCTGTTTACCAAGAACGCCGTCAAGCTGCGCCAGGTACAGACCCTGGTGCTCGACGAGGCCGACCGCATGCTCGATCTCGGTTTTGCCGACGATCTCGACATCCTGTTTCAGGCGCTCCCGAAAAAGCGGCAGACCCTGCTCTTCTCGGCCACCTTCTCCGACGAGATTCGCAGCATGGCCAAGGCCCGTCTGCGCGATCCCTTGTCCATCGAGGTCAGCCCGCGCAACACGGCCGCCAAGACGGTCAAGCAATGGGTTGTGCCTTGTGACAAGAAGCGCAAGACCGACCTCTTCCTGTTCATGCGCAAGGATCGCGGCTGGGGCCAGGTGCTGGTTTTCGTGAAAACCAAGAAGGGTTGTGACGAACTGGTCGGCCGCCTGCAAGCCAAACGCATTGCCGCCGACACCATCCACGGCGATCGCCCGCAAGCTTCCCGCCTGAAGGCGCTGGAGGCCTTCAAGGCCGGCGAAGTCGAAATCCTGGTCGCCACCGATGTAGCCGCCCGCGGCCTGGATATCGACGATCTGCCGCAGGTCGTCAATTTCGACCTGCCGATCGCCGCCGAGGATTACATCCACCGCATCGGCCGCACCGGCCGGGCCGGCGCTTCCGGCGAGGCCATTTCACTGGTTTGTGCCGATGAAGCACCGCTGCTCGGCGCCATCGAAACCCTGCTCAAGACCAGCCTGAGCCGCGACGAGGAACCAGGCTTCGAGCCGACCCACCGCGTACCGCCAACCGGCCCGCAAACCGCACCACCCAAGCCGAAAAAGCCGAAGGTGGCGGCTGGCCGAGGTGGCCGTGGCGTACCCACGAATTGGGAGGGCTTCGACGATTTCCCTGCCAAGCCGGCCGGTCGTCGCGGTGGGCATAGCGCCCCCGGAACACGTTCCGCATCGGGCAGCGCCCGCAAGCCGCGCGGCCGCTGAGGCGATCAAGCGCCGCACCCCGGGCCGGCTTCCACAACCAGAGACAAAATGTCCAGGCGGCCTGCCAAATGGACAAAATGTCCCACATTGCCACCCGCTAAACGCAACCGATTCCCCATCGTTCAATAACTTACGAAAACTGGCCTGCTCCTTGCACTTGTTCTCCATTGCGACACGGAGTCGCATAAGGAGGAAATAAACAAATGAACATGAACAGGCGGCAGTTCTTCAAGGTCTGCTCCGCCGGGCTCAGTGGGTCATCCATCGCGTTGATGGGTTTCTC
>CAZDRS010000603.1:0-1396 GCA_964507585.1 uncultured Dechloromonas sp. | reverse complement strand
CGCCCAGGGCCTGCTGGCCGGCGGCGATCAGGGTCTCATGGTTGCACACCGGATAGTGCACACCCATCTCGATACCGTAGGGCGACTGTTCGCCCCCCACCCAGCCCGTCTGCCCGGGTTGCTCCAGCACAAACTGCTTGCCGAGATGCGCCTCGAAAGCCTTCTTGCCGTCTTCGGCCGCCGTCTCGCCATACGTCTTCGGGCTCGGCATCTCGTTATAGGCCGACCAGTAACCCCGGGTGGCGATGGCATTCAGGGCGCCATCCAGCGTGGCACGGTGTTTCTCGAGCAGGGGGTGCGACATCGATATCTCCTTCGCGATATTTGTTCTGTGACAGCAGCGCAGCACAACCGCGCCAACTTGACTACACGATACAAATTATATTTGTTTGCGTCAATAAAAAGTATCGTGAATTCACAACAAACACGACGTTACGTTTAACGGAATACGTTATAAATCAACACAACATATGTTTATTATCAATATGTTAAACAATCAAAACCAAGCAACAAAGCGTGTGATTCTGAAATCCAAAATTAGTTCTGGAAATTTTTTTTAACGATCTGATACATTTTTTGTTGACTTAACACATCAATCGGTATCATTATTCATCTCACGCCGACGGAGCCCCCGACCGGCACCCTGAAACGATGACGAAACCCCTATAAGGAGGAGATATGGCCAGCAACAAGGAACGTTTTGCCGACAAGATGGAATTTCCGCCGGCGATTGAACAACCGAACGTGTATCCGCTGTCCTGGAACAGCAAGACCAAGAAGTTGCAGGAAGTCTGGGAAGCCGCGCTGCGTGAGAACTGGGATCCGGAAAAGCTGCCCTGGGACACGCTGGACGTCGATAGCTACACCTGGGAAGAACGCGAGTCGATCGCCTACTGGTGGAGCCTGCTGTCGGTGTTCGACGCTTCCGCCCCCCCGGTTTTCGCCGAAGCCCTGATCAAGACCTATGAAGTGCACGAGGAAGATCCGGTCCGCAAGTGCTTCTTCTCCGTCACCCGTGACGAGCAGAACCACGAGATCATGTGCGGCCTGGCCATCACCAAGATGCTCGGCCATCCGGATCCGCTGACCTACCAGCCGAAGACCGAACTCGGCAAGCGCCTGCAGAAGAACGTGCAGTGGCTGTACTTCAACGGTTCGCGCTACTGGAACGGCTACAAGCAGGCCGTGCCCAAGTACGACCTGGCTGTGCTGTTCAGTTCCTTCCTGATGGGCGAGATCGCCGCCGCCACCATCTTCAAGCAGATGTTCGACAACTCCCGCGAAGCCGTCTTCAAGGAAGGCTTCAAGAACATCGGCCGCGACGAAGGCCGCCACATGGCCATCTGCATGGCCGTCATGGAGCGCGACTACCCGGGCCTCAAGGAAGAAACCAAGG
>CAZDRS010000602.1:0-1399 GCA_964507585.1 uncultured Dechloromonas sp. | reverse complement strand
AATGAAAGCAGTAACCGATATCAAAGGAGTTCCGCTGGCTCTAAGTAATGATAATATTCAGACTCAACCGCGTAACGGTGACGACATAACATTAACTATCGACGTCGGTATGCAAAAGATGCTTGAGGATGCTATTGCGGATGGAGTAGCAAGAACACAGTCAAAATACGGGTCGGCGATTGTTATTGACCCAAAGAATGGTGAAGTCAAAGCCATGGCTAACTATCCGACCTATGATCCAAGTCAGTATGACAAAGTAAAAGACGGCAATATATTTAATAACAAGGCAGTCACTGGAGCCTGGGAGCCTGGTTCGGTAATGAAACCGTTAACAATGTCAGCCGCTTTTAATGAAGGTACATTAAACAAAAACAGTAGTTACTATGATTCTGGCTTGGTTGAAGTTGATGATCGAAAAATTACCAATTCTATAAGCTGGGGCGCAAGAACAATGACTATGCAAGATATTATCAGTAAATCATTAAACACAGGGGCAGTCTATATGCTCAAATCACTTGGTGGTGGGGGGTTGAACGAACAGTCTCGAACAACATTTTACAAGTATCTAACTGATAAATATCGTTTTGGTAAGCCGACCAACATAGAACAGTCTGGCGAAAATATTGGTAGTGTTGGTGGGCCAAATGATGGTTATGGTTTAAATGTTAGGTATTCAAATATGTCTTTTGGCCAAGGTGTTACGATAACTCCTATCCAGTTAGTGGCAGCGTATTCGGCGTTAGTCAATGGTGGTACATACTATCAGCCGTCGCTCATTAAAGATACCAAAACCGGCATATTTAAGCCGATTGAGGTGGAAAAGAATGTTATTAGTCCACAGGTCAGCGAAGACGTAAAAAGTCTAATGCAAGGCGGTCTAGAAGCTAACAATAAACCTGCTGTTCGTGCGGGTTATAGGTTAGGAGCTAAGAGTGGCACCGCCCAAATAGCAGATAATACCGGAAACTATCGGGAAGACGCCTATAACGGTACCTATATTGGCTATATCGAGGGCCAAAAGCTTGAATATGTTGTCATGGTCAGACTAGATGAGCCAAAAACATCTGGTTTCGCTAGCTCCGAAGCGGCTAAGACCTGGGCTCAAATAAGTAATAAACTGATTGACAATTATAATATCAGCCCGAAAAAATGATACAATAAGTATGAAAATCTTAAAATATAAACGAAGTGAAATCGCAATAATATGTACCAAACAAGTATTGCTATACGATTTTTCATCGATAAAGTTGAGGCATGGCGATGGTCACTAAACGTAACACAGCAAAAAATACAAGTTATATTTCGAATAGCCAAATATTGAGAAAGCATCGTCCAGATTATGTAATATTGATTTTATCTTTAATACTACTATCAGCTGGCTTAGTGGTTATGTACTCTA
>CAZDRS010000601.1:0-1399 GCA_964507585.1 uncultured Dechloromonas sp. | reverse complement strand
CTGGTCATGCCGACGCGCTGGCCGTTGGCTTCGAAGATGCGGCCGATCAGGCGGCTGGTGGTGGTCTTGCCGTTGGTGCCGGCGATGGCGACGACCGGGATGCGGCCATTGCCGCCATCCTTGTACATCATGTCGATGATGGCCTTGCCGACGTCGCGGCCCTTGCCGAAGGACGGGTCGAGGTGCATGCGCAGGCCGGGAGCGGCATTGACTTCGACGATGCCGCCGCCCTGGTCTTCGAGCGGCTTGAGGATGGTGTCGCACACCACGTCGATGCCGGCGATGTCGAGGCCGACCGTTTGCGCGGCGGCCACGGCGGCAGCGGCGAGGTCGGGATGCACATCGTCGGTGACATCGGTGGCGGTACCGCCGGTGGACAGGTTGGCGTTGTTGCGCAGGATGACGCGGGCGCCGCGCTGCGGTACGGATTCGGCGTTGTAGCCCTGCTCGGCCAGGCGGGCGAGGGCGATTTCGTCGAAGCGGATCTTGGTCAGCGAGGTGGCATGGCCGTCCGAACGGCGCGGATCGCTATTGACGATGTCGACCAGCTGGCGGACGGTGTGCTTGCCGTCGCCGATGACCAGCGGCGGGTCGCGGCGGGCGGCGGCGATCAGCTTGTCGCCGATGACCAGCAGGCGCCAGTCGTGGCCGGGCAGGTACTTCTCGACCATGATGTCGTCGCGGAACTCGATGGCGACGCGGTAGGCCTTGCGCACCTGCTCCTCGGTGGTCAGGTTGACCGAAATGCCCTTGCCCTGGTTGCCGTCCTGCGGCTTGACGACGACCGGCAGGCCGACCTCCTGGGCGGCGGCCCAGGCATCGTCCTCGTCGTCGACCGGACGGCCGAAGGGCACGGCGACGCCGGAGGCGTGCAGCAGGTTCTTGGTCAATTCCTTGTCCTGCGCGATCGATTCGGCGATGGCGCTGGTGAAGCTGGTTTCGGCAGCCTGGATGCGCTTTTGCTTGCTGCCCCAGCCGAATTGCACGAGGCTGCCCTGCGTCAGGCGGCGGAAAGGGATACCGCGGGCGACGGCAGCCGAAACAATGGCGCCGGTCGATGGGCCGAGGCGGATATCCTCGTCGAGGTCGCGCAGTTCCTTCAGCGTGGCATCCAGATCAAAGGAGGTGTCGTTGAGGGCTGCGTTGCAGAGCTTTTCGGCATGTTCGAAGGCCAGGCGGCCAACGTCTTCTTCCGAATACTCGACGACAACCTGATAGACGCCCTGATCGACGGTTTGCGTTGTCCGGCTGAAGGTGACCGGGCAGCCAGCCTGGGCTTGCAGGCCGAGGGCGCAGAATTCGAGCGCGTGGGCGACGGAGACGGTGTCGAGGTGGTCGGAGGGAATCAGGTCGCCGAGTTCCGGGAAGCGCTCGCGCAGGCGGGCTTCGAAGCCGGGCA
>CAZDRS010000600.1:0-1400 GCA_964507585.1 uncultured Dechloromonas sp. | reverse complement strand
CTGGCCGGCGCCGTTGTCGAGCGTGGCGCGGGTCAGCGCGGCGAGGCCGGATTTGCCTTCCGGATCGAACATCGAGCCGGCGGCAAAATCGACCTGGACATCGAGCATGGGCAGGACGCGACTTTCGACGAAATAGACGCGGGCGCCGGAGGGCGAGACCCAGTGCTCGATCTTGACGCCGGCCAGGGCGGCCTGGGTGAGCAGGAGGGCGAAGGCAGCGGCAATCAGTCTTTTCATGGCTGTTTTCATCAGTGGCGGGTGGCGACGGCCGGGTGGCGCGGCTTGCCGTCGAGCGGTTGCGGGTCGAGGATGCCGACGGTCAGTGCGTCGTCGTCGAAATACTTTTTGGCGACGGCCTGGATCTGTGCGGCAGTGACCTGCTGCAGCTTCTCCAGCATGCGGTCGAGTTTTTGGTAGGGCAGGCCGACGGCCTCGATCTGGCCGATTTCCATGGTCTGGCCGAACATCGAATCCCTCTTGTACACCTCGCCGGCAATCAGTTGCGCCTTGGCGCGCTTCAGTTCGGCTTCGCTGACGCCGTCCTTCTGAACGCGGGCGATTTCGGCGCGCAGGGCGGCTTCCAGGTCGGCGACCGTCTTGCCTTCCGACGGCGTGCCGTGCAGGTAGAGCATGCCCGGGCCGCGCGCCGTGTTGTCGTACTCGATGCCGGCCGACAGGGCGACCTTGTCCTCGCGCACCAGCTTCTTGTTGAAGCGGGCGGCGTCGTGGCCGTCGAGGATGGCGGCGAGCATTTCCAGCGCGTACGGGTCGCTGTCCTTCTCCACGTCGCGCAGGATGGGCGCCTTGTAGCCCATGATCAGCACCGGCAGTTCGGCCGGCGCCTTGACGGTGACGCGGCGCGGGCCTTCCTGCTTCGGCTCGATCTGCTGGCGGCGCGGCGGCAGGGCGCGGCCTTCGAGTGGCCCGTAGTATTTGTCGGCCAGGGCGAAGACGGCCTTGTGGTCGACGTCGCCGGTGATCACGACGTAGGCGTTGTTGGGCACGTACCACTGGTCGTACCAGGCCTTGGCATCGGCCGCGGTCATCGTCTCCAGGTCGTTCATCCAGCCGATGATCGGCCGGCGATAGGGGTGGGCCTGGAAGGCGATGGCGTTCATCTGCTCGAACAGCTTGGCCTGCGGGTTGTCGTCGGTGCGCATGCGGCGCTCCTCCATGACGACCTTGATCTCCTGCTCGAATTCCTTGGCATCCACGTTCAGGTGGCGCATGCGGTCGGCTTCGAGAGCCATCATGTCTTCCAGTTTTTCCTTGGGAATCTGCTGGAAGTAGGCGGTGTAGTCGCGGCTGGTAAAGGCGTTGTCCTTGCCGCCGGCAGCAGCGACACGCTTGTTGAACTCGCCCGGGCCGACGCTCGGCGTGCCCTTGAACATCATGTGTTC
>CAZDRS010000599.1:0-1401 GCA_964507585.1 uncultured Dechloromonas sp. | reverse complement strand
GCGGCCTCGCCGAGCGCGGCGATCAGGCCGCCGACGGGCTTCAGGCGCAGGTCGAGTTCGGCGAGCAGCACGGCCTGGGCGTCGTGGCAGAAGGCTTCCAGCCAGCTGCCGGGGGTCGCCCAGGTAGCTGGATCGTCTACGGCAGCCCCGGCAAGGCCGGCGCGGTGATCGTCGTAGCGTTGGGTGAAGCGTTTGGCGAGGTGCATCGGAATGGTCGCCAGCAGATTGCGTTCGCGGACGGTCAGCGATTTTTCGAAGGCCGCGTCGAGTTCGGCCAGTTGCCTGTGGGCCGGCGATTGGGCTGCCAGGGCCTGGCGGGCATTGCTGCGCAGGGCAGCGATGGCACCGCTCATGTCGCGCTGGTGGGCGAGGTAATAGCGGTGGTAAGGGGTGAATTCGGCGGCGCTGTCCGGCGTGGCGTTGGGGAGCGGTGTCGGGAAGCGGATCTTGGCCGGTTCGGCAGTGAAAACGCCGTCGTTGCGGATCGAGTCGGCCAGGTTCCGGCGCATGCGAGCCAGTTGTTCCGGCAAGCTGCTGCCGGTTGCCGGGCGTTTTTCGTGGACGGCAGCCCCCGCCCCGTGACGGCTATTGAGTACCGAAAAGAGGTTGAGTGCGTCCGTGAAGTCCAGCCATTGTCCGAGTCGTTCGCCAAAATCGTAGTGGGGATCAATGGCTTCCGGGAGTGTCTCGGAGAGGATACGAACCAGACCGGAGCGATTGAAAGTCGTGCGCTGCAAACCACGCGTCATGCGTCGTGATTATTTCGGTGTTCGGAGAGGGCGCAAGGCTACACCAACTTGGCGCCGGGGGATATTGAAAATCCCAAAAATTTATCGGCTTGCGATAGCGACTACCGAATGCCGGAACAGCCCCAAGAAAGAAAACCCGGCACCAGGCCGGGTTTTGGGGTGCTGCAAGAAGCCAGCGATCAGGCGGCGTTCAGCGCCTGGTCGAGGTCGGCGATCAGGTCGTCGACGTGCTCGATACCGACCGACAGGCGGATCATGTCTTCGGAGACGCCGGCCTTGGCCAGTTCTTCCGGCGACAGCTGGCGGTGCGTCGTCGAGGCCGGGTGGCAGGCCAGCGTCTTGCAGTCGCCGATGTTGACCAGGCGGGTGACCAGCTTGAGCGCATCCTGGAACTTGCCGCCGCCTTCGCGGCCGCCCTTGACGCCGAAGTTGAGGATGCCGGAAGCGCGGCCGCCCATGTACTTCTGCACCAGCGCGTGATCCTTGTGGTCGGGCAGGCCGGCGTAGTTCACCCAGCTGCACTTCGGATGGTTCTGCAGGAACTTGGCGATCTTCAGCGAGTTTTCGCAGATGCGGTCCATGCGCAGGGCCAGCGTTTCGATGCCTTGCAGGATCAGGAAGGCGTTGAACGGGCTGATCGCGGCGCCCATGT
>CAZDRS010000598.1:0-1404 GCA_964507585.1 uncultured Dechloromonas sp. | reverse complement strand
CGACCTTCGTCGTGCCGCGCCTGGCCGATCTCCCTCAGGACTGGAATGCCTGCAAGAGGATCGGCTTCGACGTTGAGACACGAGACGAGGAGCTCAAGACCCTGGGCATCGGTGTCCGGCGTCCAGGCTGCTACATGGTCGGCTTCTCCTTCGCATTCGAGGACGGACCCTCCTACTACGTGCCCCTGAGACATTTCGGCGGCGACAACGTCGAGGACCCAGAGCAGGCACTCCGATACATGCGTCATCAGGTGAAGAACTACACCGGGACGGTGGTCGGTGCGAACATCCAGTACGACCTTGACTACACTGCCCAGGAGGGGGCCTGGTTCGACAACGCGGCGCACATCAGGGATGTGCAGATCGCGGACCCCTTGATCTATGAGCTCCATCAGAGCTACAGCCTGAAGAACATCGCCGAGCGCCACGGCATGCCCGGCAAGGACGAGAGCGAGCTCCGGGCCGCTGCCTCTGCCTACGGCGTGGACCCCAAGACTGGCCTCTGGAAGCTGCCAGGAAAGTACGTGGGCCGCTATGCCGCCCAGGACGCGGCGGCTCTCCTGCCCCTCCTGCGCAAGCAGGAGCGGATGATCGACGAGCTCGACCTGTGGGAGATCTACAACCTGGAGTCACAGGTCACCCCTGTGCTCGTCAAGATGCGTCGCCGGGGCATCCTGATCGACTTCGATCAGCTGCAGCGCCAGGAGGACTGGTCTCTCCAGGAAGAGGCCAAGGCCCTCGCCGAGGTCAAGCGCCTGACAGGCTACGATGTCGGCGTCGGCAATGTCTGGAAGAGCGACGCGATGGCCGAGCCACTGCGCCGGATCGGGATTGACATCCCGGTCACCAGCAAGGGCGATGACAGCATCGACAAGGAGTTCCTTGGGAGCATCGACCATCCGGTGGCGAAGCACCTGGCCTGGGCACGGAAGACCAACAAGCTCAGGACGACCTTCGCGGCCTCCGTCCGTCGCTACATGGTGAACGGCAGGATCCACTGCACCTTCAATCAGATCGCAGTCGACGACGGAGACGGCCATGGCATGAAGGGTGCCCGCTACGGACGCCTCTCCTGCGCGGACCCGAACCTGCAGCAGCAGCCCAGCCGCGACGAGTTCGCTCAGGACTGGCGGCGGGTGTATGTCCCTGAGAATGGGAAGCTGTGGTGCTCGAACGACTACAGCCAGCAGGAGCCCAGGTGGACGACTCACTTCGCAGAGGCGTTTCCATTCGAGGATCCGAGCGTGGTGGCCTCTGCCTTCCGGGCGGCGCAGACCTACAGAGACGATCCGAACGCCGACAACCACGACATGATGACCCGGCTGGTCTACGGCGAGCAGGCCGTCAAGGAGCTGCTCGAGCGCGAGGACAAGAAGACCTACAAGACCTGGCGCACCCGCTGCA
>CAZDRS010000597.1:0-1404 GCA_964507585.1 uncultured Dechloromonas sp. | reverse complement strand
CTCGGCCACCCGGTCGGCTGCTCCGGCGCCTTCATCGCCACCAAGGCGATCTACGAAATGAACCGCATCGGCGGCAAGTACTGCCTCGTCACCATGTGTATCGGTGGCGGCCAGGGTATTGCCGTGATTTTCGAGCGCGTCTAAGCGTTTCTCGGTAGTTTCAGGAAAAACCCGCTGGAGCGATCCAGCGGGTTTTTTTATTTGCACCACGATGAAAATCCTTCGCACCTTTGCGGTGCGTCAATAGTTCGAAAGTGGTATTCGGCGCATGATTTAAGCTTGTTTACGGGTGGCATGGAACCTGCTGAATCCCGTACGAGAGCATCCTCAGCGACGAGTCCACAAATGAACTTCTATAACGAGATGTATGACGCCAACGGTGGCGTCCGGGCGCATTACAAGGGGTACGAAGACTGGCTCAAGGCGACACCGCCCGAGCGCATCGAGCGCAAGCGAGCCGAGGCCGACCTGGCCTTTCACCGGGTCGGGATCACCTTCGCGGTGTATGGCGAGGAGGCCGGGAAGGAGCGCCTGATTCCCTTCGACATCATTCCGCGCGTGATTCCTTCGGCCGAGTGGAAGGCCCTGCAGGCCGGCCTGCGCCAGCGGGTCAAGGCGCTCAACATGTTCCTGTGGGACGTTTACCATGACCGGGAAATCCTCAAGGCGGGCATCATCCCGGCCGAGCAGGTGCTGAACAACGCCCAGTATCGGCCGATCATGCAGGGCGTCGATGTGCCGGGGCGGATTTACGCGCACATCACCGGCGTCGATATCGTGCGCGCCGGCGAGGGCGAGTTCTACGTGCTGGAAGACAACCTGCGCGTGCCGTCCGGTGTGTCCTACATGCTGGAAGACCGCAAGATGATGATGCGGCTGTTTCCGGAACTGTTTGCCAAGCACAAGGTGGCGCCGGTGCAGCATTATCCGGACATGCTGCTGGAAAAGCTGCGCGCCGTGTCGCCGCATGGCGTCTCGAACCCGACCGTGGTGGTGCTGACGCCGGGGGCCTACAACAGCGCCTATTTCGAACACACCTTCCTGGCCCAGCAGATGGGCGTCGAGCTGGTCGAGGGGCGGGATCTCTTCGTCAAGGATGAGGTGGTCTATATGCGCACGACGCAGGGGCCGCAACGTGTCGATGTGATCTACCGCCGGATCGATGACGATTTCCTCGACCCGCAGGTTTTCCGGGCCGATTCGGCGCTTGGCGTGCCCGGCCTGATGCAGGCCTACCGGGCCGGCAACGTGACGCTGGCCAATGCGGTTGGCACCGGGGTGGCCGACGACAAGTCGATCTATCCTTACGTGCCGGACATGATCCGCTTCTACCTCGGCGAGGAGCCAAAGCTGAACAATGTGCCGACCTACATGTGCCGCAAGCCGGATGATCTGAAGTACGTG
>CAZDRS010000596.1:0-1407 GCA_964507585.1 uncultured Dechloromonas sp. | reverse complement strand
AATATAGCATAATTTTTGGAGGCACCTACGGGTAACGCTCCCGTCTGTACGGTTTTGCAGACCGTTGCCTAACTTCTCGGCCAAGGCGCCATGAATACTAGTATATTTTACAGTATTTGCCTAATATATAGAAGTTTATGATTTTGTATATTTTTTCAATGTTTTTATCTTCGGTTAGTAGAAGTATATTAAAAAGCTTAGTATATAATGTCTGAATGGATACAATACAGAAGTTAAACAAAAAGCAGGCATTTTTTAGAGAAATGGTTTTGGGTACATTGGTTTACGCTGTAGTACTAGGGTTTTTCAACGACTACACAGACATACTCAGGACAAATTCGTATTCTACTACTTTTTTGGTTGCTATTGTTATGGAAATACTTACATATCTGACATTTTTATTGAAGGCATACATTGTTAGCCATTTCAAAGGCAAACCAAGTCGTTGGGCCAAGGTTGGTTTGGTGGTGGGTGTTTGGCTAGTCTTGTTCCTGTCAAAGTTTGTATTTCTAGAAGCTATTGATCTAATATTTGCCAGTGCTGTCGATATAAGTGGATTTACTGGCCTAATGGCAATTATATTAACTATGACCATATCAAAAGAACTCATAGATTACATATTTACTGAACTTGCAGACTAGATAATATATTTACTCCTATAATTCATATTAGACGTTATTGCTTTTATTTCGTTATGTATTTTACCGTTAGATACAATAGCTCCATTTATATTGGTGTCGTAGCGTTGCTGTTTACCAAATAGATTTGTCACTGTTCCGCCAGCTTCGGGAATAATAATAGCTAGAGCAGCAATGTCTTCTGGCTTACCTTGACCAAAAATCATAGCATCATAGTTTCCCTGGGCAACTAGACACCCGGCAATACATGCCGAACATATTGATGTAACCATAACCCCAGCCTCGACGAATTTGGTTTTAGGTTCATCAAAATTAACACCTTCGTAGCTATTTTTCCATATCTCATTATCAATAAGGGCACCATCTAGTGATGAAGTATTAGAAACCTGTATTTTCTTGCCATTTAAAAATGCACCCAGCCCATAAACTGCTTCGTATAATCTATCTTGAAATGGATCATATATTACACCAACTACAGATCGGCCCTGGTTATTTACTAGAGCTAATGAAAATGTAGATATTGGCAGGCCTTTGGCAAATGGCATAGTTCCGTCAATTGGGTCGCAAACCCAGGTATATTCAGCATCTTTTTTTATACTACTTTGTTCTTCACCCCATACACTATAACTAGGTGTTTCTTTGGCAAGTATATCTATAACATGCTTGTTTATTTGTATATCGGCTTTTGTAACAATAGTCTTATCTGGCTTTATTGTTGGGTCCGTTTTTGTGCTATTGAAATAGTTAAGCATTATTTGGCCAGATTGCT
>CAZDRS010000595.1:0-1407 GCA_964507585.1 uncultured Dechloromonas sp. | reverse complement strand
CAACCCGTTCTAATCCATTCGAAAAGCAACAGGAGATACAGCAAATGAGCGATTACCACGCACCGACCAAAGACATGCGTTTCGTCATGGACGAAATCGCCGGTTTCCAGCAACTGAGCCAGATCCCGGCCTACGCCGATGCGACGCCGGATATGGCCGACGCCATTCTCGACGAGGCCGCCAAGTTCACCCGTGAAGTACTCGCCCCGCTCAACCGGGTCGGCGACACCCAGGGTTGCACCTGGACGCCGGCAGGCGTGACCACCCCGGACGGCTGGAAGGAAGCCTACAACGCCTTCCGTGAAGCCGGCTGGAGCGGCATCACGCTGCCGACCGAATACGGCGGTCAGGGCCTGCCCAGCACCCTCGGTATTGCCGTCCAGGAGATGGTCTGCTCGGCCAACCTCGGCTTCTCGCTCGGCCCCTTGCTTACTTCAGGTGCTGTCGAAGCGCTGCTCACCTGCGCTAGCGACGAACTGAAGGCGGTCTACCTGAAAAAGATGGTTACCGGTGAATGGACTGGCACCATGAACCTTACCGAGCCGCAAGCCGGCTCCGACCTCGCCCTGATCCGCTCGCGCGCCGAGCCGCAAGCCGACGGCACGTACAAGGTTTTTGGCCAGAAAATCTTCATCAGCTATGGCGACCATGACATGACCGACAACATCGTGCATCTCGTCCTCGCCCGCCTGCCGGACGCCCCGGCCGGCGTCAAGGGCATCTCGATGTTCCTGGTACCCAAGTTCATGGTCAATGCCGATGGTAGTCTCGGTGCCCGCAACGATGCCCATTGCGTGTCGATCGAGCACAAGGTTGGCATCCATGCCAGTGCCACCTGCGTCATGGCCTACGGCGACAATGGCGGTGCAGTCGGCTACCTGCTCGGTGAGCCGAACCGTGGCCTGGAATACATGTTCATTATGATGAACGCTGCCCGCCTCGGCGTCGGCGTGCAAGGCATCGCCCTCGGCGAACGCGCCTACCAGCGTGCTCTGGCCTACGCCAAGGATCGCAAGCAAGGCCGCGATGCCCTGACCGGTGAAGCGCTGGTCACCATCGACAAGCACCCGGATGTGCGCCGCATGCTGATGCTGATGAAGTCGCGTGTCGAAGCCTGCCGTGCCATGGCCTACTACACGGCCAGCCTGCTCGACCGTGTGCATGTCGGCGGCGCTGATCCGGAGCAGCAGAAGCGCGATCTCTTCCTGGCCGAATTTATGATTCCGCTGGTCAAGGGGGGCGGCACCGAAATGGCCATCGACGTCACCTCGCTTGGCGTGCAAGTGCATGGCGGCATGGGTTTCATCGAGGAAACCGGTGCCGCCCAGCACTGGCGCGACTCCCGTATCACTACCATCTACGAAGGCACCACCGGCATCCAGGCCAACGACCTGCTGTTCCGCAAGC
>CAZDRS010000594.1:0-1412 GCA_964507585.1 uncultured Dechloromonas sp. | reverse complement strand
AAGTGGCTGTACGAGAAGCGCGAGAAGGTGTGGGTGCTGTCGGCAACGAAGGTTTCCGGTGCGGCGAAGGCCGGCGCAGCGGCTGCGATGGCGAGGGCGAGGGGGGCGAGTTGCTTTTTCATGGTGGTTTCTCCGATTGAGGTTGGGATTACTTGCTGCTGGCGGTAATGCGGAACTTGATCAGGACGTCGTTGGCGACGATGTCGAACTTGGCCCAGGAGCCCTCGCCGATGGAAAAGTCGGCGCGGCGGATGGTGAAACTGCCGTCGAACACGCCGGTGTTGCCTTGGGCGGTGAAGGTGGCGGGAACAACCACATCCTGTGTCTTGCCCTTGATGGTGAGTTGACCGGCGACTTCGTACTTATTGCCGCCGAGCGGCTTGACGGTGCCGGAGACGAACTTGGCGGTCGGGAAGGCCTTGGTGTTGAACCACGGCTTGCCGGCCACTTCCTGGTCTCCCTCGGTGGCGCCGGTGTCGACGCTGGCCAGTTCGACGTCAAAGGTCGCCTTGGCCACTGCCGGCTTGGCCGGGTCGAAAGTCAGCTGGCTGGCGAATTTCTTGAACTTGCCATCGACGGCAACGCCCATCTGCTTGTAGGTGAAATTGATTGCGCTTTTGTCGGCCTGGACTTGCGTGTATTCGGCGGCCTGGGCCGAGAAGGCGCTGGCCAGGGCGAGGGCGAGAAGGATTTTTTTCATGTCGGTTCTCCGTTTGGGGTGGGGTGTCAATGCTTGGGCAACATCCGGGTCAGGATGTCGTCCTTGTCGATGAAGTGGTGCTTCAGGGCGGCGCCGATGTGGCCGGCCAGCACGGCGATGAAGAGCAGGTTCAGGCTCTTGTGCACCAGGGCCAGCAGGTCGCCGACTTCCTTGTTCTTGTCGAGCAGGTCGGGGATGGGCAGCACGCCGAAATACACGGTCTGGAAGCCCTTGGCCGAACTCATCAGCCAGCCGGACAGCGGAATGGCGATCATCAGCACGTAGAGCAACAGGTGGCCGGCGTGGGCGGCGAACTGCATGAGCTTCGGCATGCTGTCGGGCAGGGCCGGCGGGCGATTGGCCAGGCGCCATAGCAGGCGGAAGCCGACGAGCAGGAAGGCGGTGATCCCGGCCCACTTGTGCCACGAATAGAGTTTCAGCTTGTCCGGCGACAGCGGCAGATCGTGCATGTAGAAGCCGAGCGCCAGCAGGCCGAAAAGCAGGGCGGCCATCAGCCAGTGCAGGGCTTTGGCGGTTTTGGTGTAGCTCATGCGGGTTCTCCTTGTTCGAAAACATAGGCATCCATGGCGATCACGTAGTCGTCGATGCCGGCATGGAAGCGTTGGGAACGGGCGTTTTCGCCACCGGCACCCAGTGCGACATGGAAGGGCAGCAGATGTTCCTCGCTCGGGTGGGCCTGCGCGCCGCCCGG
>CAZDRS010000593.1:0-1417 GCA_964507585.1 uncultured Dechloromonas sp. | reverse complement strand
GCCGGCGTCGGTCTGGCCCGCGTCGAGTTCATCATCAACAACGTCATCGGCATCCACCCGAAGGCCATCCTCGACGTCGAGCGCCTGCCGGCCTCCAAGCGCGACGAGATCAAGCGCCGCGCCCGTGGTTACGCCAGCCCGAAGGCCTTCTTCGAAGAGAAGCTGGTCGAAGGCGTGGCTACCATCGCCGCCGCGTTCTACCCGAACCCGGTCATCGTCCGCCTCTCCGACTTCAAGTCCAACGAATACCGCAAGCTGCTCGGCGGCGAGTTGTACGAGCCGGAGGAAGAAAACCCGATGCTCGGCTTCCGCGGCGCTTCCCGCTACATCGCCCACACCTTCGAAGACTGCTTCGAGATGGAATGCCGCGCGATGAAGAAGGTGCGCGAGGAAATGGGCCTGACCAACGTGCAGTTGATGGTGCCCTTCGTCCGTACCGTCGGCGAAGGCAAGGCCGTGGTCGAACTGCTGGCCGAGCATGGCCTGAAGCAGGGCGAGCACGATCTCAAGCTCATTATGATGTGCGAAATCCCGTCCAACGCGCTGCTGGCTGACGACTTCCTGAAGATCTTCGACGGCTTCTCGATCGGCTCCAACGACCTGACCCAGCTCACCCTCGGCCTCGACCGCGACTCCGGCCTGGTCGCCAACCTGTTCGACGAGCGCGACCCGGCCGTCAAGATGCTGCTGGCCATGGCCATCGCTGCCGCCAACAAGGCCGGCAAGTACATCGGCATCTGCGGCCAGGGCCCGTCCGATCACCCGGATCTGGCCGAATGGCTGATGGATCAGGGCATCAGCAGCATCTCGCTGAACCCGGATACCGTGGTCGATACCTGGACGCGTCTGGCAACGCACAAGAAGGCCTGATCGATACGGGCAATCTGATTCGCAGACGAAAATAAAGAAGGCCGGGGAGAAATTCCCGGCCTTCTTCTTTGGTGCTGGCGGTAATGAGGGGTTCGGCTAACGGGCCGCCGAAAGCCTTACTTCGCCACGAAGGTATCCGGCATCTGCAGCGCCACGATCTCGCCGCGTGCCGTTTCCACGCCATCGGCGTAAACCGAAGCCTCGACCACCACCTTGCGGCCCTTGATTTCCTTTACCCGGCCGCGGATTTCAAGTTCCGGGCCAAGCGGTGTCGGCTTCAGGTAGCTCACCTGCAGCGAGCCGGTAACGAAGCGGAAGGCTGGCAGGCTATCCATTTCCCGGTTTTCTGCACGGTACATGGCGGCAGCGGCCGTTCCGGTACCGTGGCAGTCGATCAGCGAAGCCAGCAGGCCGCCATAGACGAAGCCGGGGATCGCGGTGTGTTCGGGGCGCGGCTGAAAGTGGGTGACGGTTTCATCGCCATCCCAGAAAGTCTTGATCTGGTGTCCATGTTCGTTGTTGCGGCCGCAGCCGTAGCAATGGGCGA
>CAZDRS010000592.1:0-1425 GCA_964507585.1 uncultured Dechloromonas sp. | reverse complement strand
GTGTTGTGGGTTGGAATCCATCCACGACCGCACAGATACAGGTGACTTGCTGCCGCGACCGAGATACAGCGCACAGGCACCGAGTCCACCGGTCGAATAGCGACGATGGCACGTCGCCGGGATTTGTATGGACGACCATCTTCGATCGAGCGCATCCGTGCCACTTTGCGTGCAAGCCTGAACATCGGCTCCTCGCGATACGCGGTCCAAGAGATCCGCCACGTGGTTTGCTGCTCCATTTCGCGGCCAAGTATGACTCGCCGCACTGCGGGTGCGTGGTAGAGCGAGGGCTTGTAGCCTAGGCTGCGCAGCAATTCCAACATGCCATCGATCAGGCGTTTGTTGGTATTGCCGAACTCGCAGCGCTTGCCATCGGCGCCGATGCTGCCGTCGCTGTCCATCAGACCACGCACCAACTCGAGTCGCTGCTCACGCGAACTGCGCAAGTAGGCGGCCGGGATATGCTTGTTGTCCAGAAGGTCTAATTGACGCAATCTGACCGAGAAGATCGATGCGCCGCAACTGGCGACCGGTCGACCTTTCTCATCAAGGGTCTTAAATGTCGGATCAATCACGACGTTTGCGCACTTGCCCTTACGCCAGTGCGGAAGTCGAAATACAGCATCGACGCCGCAGGTGAGTAAATGGTCAACGATGTCGGCATCGTCTTCATGCACGCTGAGGTGATTCAGCCATGCCGACCCGTCACCCAACCACAAACCGAGCACATAGGGGTGGATAGGCAGCATACGGTCTGGCAGATCAACCGGCTGACAGGTGTCGATCGCATACCGCCAACGCTTGCTACCCGCCCAGCGTTCATTACCGACCATATCGGCAGTGGTCAGCGTCTTGCGTTTCGGGCCACTATGACTGGATTCCAGCACTGGCCACCGATGCGGGGCATCCGTCACAACGACTTCGCCGTCATCAAATTCAACGGAATAGCACTGGCGACCAGTCATGACTTTAGACACTCCGGTCACGCGCGTCGGCAAACCATCCTCCGCAAACACATAGTCCCCAACGGCGAGTTCACCCATGGTCGACCAGCCATTAGGGGTCGGAATGGGTGTGTCCAGTGCCAAGGGACCGCCGACCTGCGCCCCCTTCATGAACACCACCCGCTCGATCGGTGACATGGGTGACAAGCAATCCATGATCTCGCGCAGGTAAGGTGTTCGACTGGTGCGCCAGCGGCCTGGTTCGGAGGCGGCCTTGCTGGAGAGCACCCGGTGCTTGTCGGCCCATTCGGAGACGGTGAGCAGCGGATCGGGTGTGAGGCCTTCACGCCAGGCGCGCTCGATGGCGTCCCAGCCTTCGTAGTAAAGCTCTTCCATCATCAGTCCACTCATCAGTCCACCTTGGGCTGCAAGTCGCCCAGGTCCTGCAGTTGCTGGCGCACGGCGGCGTCCAGCGCCACAT
>CAZDRS010000591.1:0-1425 GCA_964507585.1 uncultured Dechloromonas sp. | reverse complement strand
CGAGCAGTTTTTCCAGGGCTTGTTCGTAGGTCAGCATGGGCGTTCCTGCAGTTGCATGGTTTGCATGACGAAATCGGCGATGGCCACGTAGTCGTTCAGCGGCAGTTGGGGCAGATCGGTGGCGAGTTCGGACTCGGTGGCAATGGCGACGATGTCGGAGCGCTCGGGGAAGAGCGGCGGCTTGCCGTTTTCCGGGCGATAGACTTCCAGCTTGGGCACCGGCTCCTGCTTGAAGCCCTCGATCAGCACGAGGTCGCAGGGCGACAGGTGGCCGAGCAGTTCGTCGAGCGTCGGCTCCGGCTCCTCGCGCCGCTCGTGCATCAGCGCCCAGCGGTCGCCACAGGAGAGCAGCACCTCGGTAGCGCCGGCCTCGCGGTGGCGGTAGGAGTCCTTGCCCGGGCGGTCGATGTCGAAACCGTGATGGGCGTGCTTGATCACCGAGACCTTGAGGCCGCGTGCCGTGAGCTGTGGGATGAGTTTTTCCAGCAAGGTGGTCTTGCCGGAACCGGAATAACCGGCGATGCCAAAAACTTTCATGGCGGGATTTTACTCGGCAACGAACACCGGGGCGAAACCGCCGCCCGGCGTCCGGAAATTGGTGGTTTGTCCCTGGTATAGACGAGCGGCGACCAGCTGGATGTGGCCGTTGTAGACGTAGCAGCGGATATCGGCCTTCATCGCCTGCTCGCCGACGGCGTGTTCCGACGGCAGCGCGATTTCCTGCGCGATGTAGCCGCCGTGCAGGATTTCCTCGAATACCCGCTTGGTCAGCTTGTCGCCGCGATAGGCAGCACGGCTGCCGAAGCCAGCCGGCGGCTTGAAGAACCAGCGCTTGCGCTCGGCCCAGAAGGCTTCGGCCTGCTCGGGTGTAACCGCCACGGTTTGCGGGATGCCAGCCAGCAGGGTCTGGCGGGTGGCTGTTTCCACACCGAGGGCGATCAGTGCAGCCTCGTCGGACAATTGCATCAGGTTACGCTTATCGGCGTAGAGGGCATGGGCGTGTGGGTTGGGGGTCAGTACAACCTTGCCGTTCTCGAAGGCGGCTCGAATCGGCGCATTGGCCGGGGCATCCAGCGCAAAATCGGTCAGGCGGTTGTAGATCAGGTCGACCGGCTGGCCGGCATGGCGCAGCGCCTCGCCGTCGAAGTCCAGTTCGGCCGGATCGCAAACCACGGCAGCAATACCGTGCGCCTCGAACAGCGCCCGGAACAGCGTGAATTCCGGCGCCAGGAACTGTTCGGCCGGGTTTTCATCGACGATGGCGATGCGGCGCAAGGGGGCATCGTCCCGTTCCAGGCGCCACTCGTCGCGGAACATGGCGACGAATTCACCTCGCACACGCGCCCCCTGTTCGGCTTTGCCGTGGGCGGCCAGCAGGTAGGCATTGAGCAGGCCACCGCCGGCGTTGGTATTGATTTCGATGAG
>CAZDRS010000590.1:0-1426 GCA_964507585.1 uncultured Dechloromonas sp. | reverse complement strand
TCATTCAAGCAAAAAGGAGATTCTACGGGTGGAGTGGCTAAACGTCACGGCGGAAAGCGGTTTGTGGGGGCTGTTGGCGGCCAGTTTCCTGTCGGCGACCGTGCTGCCCGGCGGCTCGGAAGCCCTGCTCTGGGGCTTTCTCAAACTGCATCCCGGCGAATTCGGCCCGGCGCTGGCCTTGGCGACGCTCGGCAACACAGCCGGCGGCATGACCTCGTGGTGGTGTGGCCGCTTCCTGCCGCGCTGGCAGCGTCTGGAAAATCTGCCACACAAGGACAAGCTCGAACGCTGGGGCAGCCCGGCCCTGCTGCTGGCCTGGGCGCCGCTGATCGGCGATGCGCTGTGCGTCGCTGCCGGCTGGCTGCGCCTGCACTGGCTACCCTGCTGCCTGTTCATGGCCGTCGGTAAGTTCGTGCGTTATTGGCTGGTAGCACAGACGGCGCTGCCGGGTTGAACCGAAGCCCGCTTTTCGGGTCTACCTGCCCCGCCTGTTGCGCCGCAATACGGTAAAATCCACTTTTTGATAGACCCTGGCTTGCTTCCATGACTGCCCGCCTGCGCGAAATCCCGTACAACTACACTTCGTTTTCCGATCGCGAGATCGTCATCCGCCTGCTCGGCGCCGACAACTGGGCGGTGCTCGACGAACTGCGCAGCGAGCGCGTCACCGGCCGCTCCGCCCGCATGCTCTACGAAGTGTTGGGCGATATCTGGGTCGTCCAGCGCAACCCCTACCTGGAAGACGACCTGCTCGACAACCAGGAACGCCGCAATGCGCTGGTCAACGCCCTGCGCCATCGCCTGAAGGAAGTCGAGAAGCGCCGCGCCGAGAGCGAAAAGGAAGACCCGGAGCGCTCGGCCAAGGTCAAGCGACTGGTCGAAGCGGCGCAGGCTGCGGTCGACCGGTTTTCTGCCCGTTTTTCCGAAACCTACGACCTGCGGCGCAAGGTTCAAAAAATTCTCGGCAAGCACACGCGCAAGGACAACATCGCCTTCGACGGCCTGGCCCGCGTCTCGCACGTCACCGATGCCACCGACTGGCGCGTCGAATACCCCTTCGTCGTCCTCTACCCGGACACCGAGGAGGAAATCGGCCACCTCGTCCGCGGCTGCTTCGAAGCCGGCCTGACCATCATCCCGCGCGGCGGCGGCACCGGCTACACCGGCGGCGCCGTGCCGCTGACGCCCTATTCGGCGGTGATCAACACCGAGAAGCTGATCGACATGAGCCCGGTCGAGGAAATCGTCCTCCCCGGCCATAGCGAACCCTACGCCACCATCCGCACCGGCGCCGGCGTCGTCACCGACCGCGTGTCCGAAGCCGCCTCGCTGGCCGGCCGCGTCTTCGCCGTCGACCCGACCTCGGCTTCCGCCTCCTGCATCGGCGGCAACATCGCCATGAACGCCGGCGGCAAGAAGGCCGTGC
>CAZDRS010000589.1:0-1430 GCA_964507585.1 uncultured Dechloromonas sp. | reverse complement strand
CGTTTCAACATGATCCTTCTTTTGGTTGTCGTTATTTGTGCGCTGGGTGTGGTGACCTCCCAGCACCGGGCGCGCAAGCTGTTCCAGGCCGTGGAGGCGGAACAGGAGCGGGCGCGCCAGCTGGATATCGAGTACGGCCAGTTGCAACTGGAAATGTCGACCTGGGCCAATCATCCGCGGATCGAGAAGATCGCCCGTGAGCGCTTGCACATGGTGGCGCCCGATGCGCTGGGTCGTGTCGTGCAGGCCTCGGTGGCGCCTGCCAAGAAAGGCGGTCGCTGATGGTCGTGCGCCGTCGTCCGCAGCGCGGTCACCGTTTCACCGAAAGCCCGGTTCTGCAGCTGGCACTGCAGGGGTGGCGTTCGCGTACGGTTGGCCTGCTGCTGATGGGGGCCTTCCTGGCCTTGGTCGGGCGCGGCTTCTATTTGCAGGTGATCAATAACGACTTCCTGCAACAGAAGGGGGATTCCCGTTACCTGCGCGACATCGAGATTTCCGCCTCGCGCGGCAAGATCGTCGACCGCAACGGTGACATGCTGGCCGTGTCGACGCCGATGAAGACCATCTGGGCGATTCCGGGCGATGCGCGGATGATGGGTGTGGCGCAGAAGCGCCAGTTGGCGGAGTGGCTGGATATGCCGCTGCGCGAACTGGATGCCAAGCTCGCTTCGGAAAAGACCTTTACCTTCATCAAGCGCCAGGTTTCGCCGGAGGTGGCCGAGCGTATCGCCGCCCAGAAATTCCCGGGCGTGCACCAGGAAAAGGAATACCGTCGTTTTTACCCGACCGGCGACATGACCGCGCACATCGTTGGCTTTACCGGTGTGGACGACAAGGGTCTGGAGGGCGTTGAGCTGGCCTTCCAGAACAGCTTGCTCGGTCGTCCGGGCAGTCGTACCGTGATTCGCGACCGCCGCGGCAACATCGTCGAGGATGTGGGGGCCACCAAGCCGCCGCAGGATGGCAAGGATGTGCGCCTGGCACTCGACTCGAAGATCCAGTACCTGGCCTACAGCCAGTTGAAGGAGGCGGTCGAAAAACACGGTGCCAAGGCCGGCGGCGCCATCGTGATCGATGCGCGCAACGGCGAAATCCTGGCCTTGGCCAACTGGCCGACCTACAACCCGAACAACCGGGAAAAACTGTCCGGTGCCCAGTTGCGCAACCGCGCCATCACCGATACCTATGAGCCGGGGTCGGTGATGAAGCCGTTTACGGCAGCCCTAGCGCTGGAAAAGGGCAAGGTGCGTTTCGATACCGTGATCAATTGCGCACCGGGCAAGATGAGCATCGGCCCGGCCACCATTTCCGATGCCCATCCGCATGGTGCGCTGACCGTGGCGCAGGTGATCCAGAAGTCGTCCAACGTCGGCACCGCGAAGATCGCGCTGGGTTTCACGCCCAAGGAAATGTGGGATCTGTTCGACAGC
>CAZDRS010000588.1:0-1434 GCA_964507585.1 uncultured Dechloromonas sp. | reverse complement strand
ATCACACAAGGCGTACACTCATCTTCAAGAAGTCCTGCATCTGCGGGGTTAAAGTAGTCCGCTTCCTCAAGGCTATAACGAATCAGAAGCGATTCTTTTTTGGGTGAATTTGGGTTAAGAAATGCGGCAACGATGAAGTGCTTGCTTCCGCTGTTTTCAACTGATTCATCCTCTTCATCGAATTCGAAATTAAACGAACTCTTGTAAGGCTCAAGGATGTAGGCGACAGAAAATTTGTTTGTTTCGTAGTCCATAAAAAACTCCTTTTGTTAAGTAAAAATAGAATTTAAGTTTCGATATAAAACCGCTCGACGCAACACTGTTTGAGTGGTTTTTGTTTTGGTATGAATTGTTAAAGAGCGATACGACAGGTGTAATTTTCCTCTTCATGAAAACACTTAACACCATGCTTAATAATAAGAATATAGATGTGTTAATACTTTGAAAGGAGAGACAATGGAGGCGAAAGCAAGATGAAGATGTATCCGATCAGCACGGCTGAATTTGCTTTCGAGCCGCCGCGCATCCGCAGACCCACTAATGCCGAGTCTCGAAAGGACCTGCTTCCTCAGCCTCACCCGTACAATCACGTTGTTTATTACTGGTGGTGGGAATACTTAAAGCGTCACACTGGATACCTTCAGACTTGTGCTGATGGCGGTGGTGAATTCGAGTCGCTGTATCAGGACTTCGGTGACGTTAGGGGCGAAGACTTCTGGGAATGGTGGACAAGCCAGGCACCACAGGATGACGGCCGTATGGATCGAGGCTTGTCGTTTTGGGCATCAAATGGCCGAAGAGAAGATCGCTCAGCCATAAATCTATGGCGAGGGTTGTATCTGTTTGCGGAACCAGTGCGACCACATCCGCTGGTTGTCAAATTGGAGCAATCGCCCGATGCAGCCCTGTTCAATGACCCCAATGTGGTCGTATTGAAAGTGCCAATCGACCTGCCAGATGGAGAGATTTACAAGTGGGTTGAAATTTTTGTGAGACGAGCAAGGGAGGCTCGTGTCGATCCAAATATGCTCAAAGATGACTCGGGCACCGGCGAACGGAGGGGCTACCGGGTTGCTAATCGAAGCCAAGCAAGGTATCCGGTCATCAACACCCCAAAGATAGATTTCCTGAGGACGGCTCTATCTGTATATGATTTCCACAAGGTGTCGGATCTGCCTCTATGGAAGATCGGGGTTGAACTGAACCTTATTACTCCGGACGATCCAAAAAACATCAGTCCGGATGAGAAGAACACGTCAGCAGCTACTGTCAGCCGCTATTTGAAGAAGGCCAAGGCGATGATCAAGAACGCCGGATATGGTCGATTTCCAGATGTAACGCCCCCCAATTGTTAGAAGTGTAATGAGCAGATACTCCTATCACTCACTACGAAGAACCCTTATCATTTTTCAATCACTATCACCCCTCTCGACG
>CAZDRS010000587.1:0-1439 GCA_964507585.1 uncultured Dechloromonas sp. | reverse complement strand
CAGGCCAACCTGAACAAGGATATTTCCTTCCGGCGCTGGGGCACCTTGCATGGCGGCGTGTATGTGCCGATCACCGAAACCCAGAAATCCGTGCCTTATCTGGCCCATGTGCCGGGGCGCGACGTGGTGACCACCGACGGCCGCCAATTGACCCTGCTCAACCCGGCTTCCATGCTGCGCCAGATGATGGATCTCTACGCCGAGGAATATGGCGTGCGCGGCCGGATCACCGGCCTGCGCCAACTCAACCCGAGCAATGCGCCGGATGAATGGGAGCGTGTGCAACTGGAGCGCTTTACCCGTGGCGAGGCAACCGAGGTATGGGAGCAAACGGAGATCGATGGCAAGCCGCACCTGCGCTACCTGCGTGCCATGTTCATGGAGCCGGGCTGCGACAAGTGCCACGGCATCCTGGGTTACAAGACGGGCGATATGCGCGGTGCGACGGGCCTTAACCTGCCGCTGGCGCCCTATCTCGATCAGGTGGCGACCAGCAAGTTCAACCTGGGGCTGACGCACCTGCTGATCTGGTTGATCGGCCTGGGCGGCATTTTCTGGGGCAACTGGCTGGGGGCCAGCTGGGCCGATGAGCGCAACCGGGCACATGCCGCGCTGCTGCAGCACCGCGACCAACTGGAGTCGCAGATCGCCGAGCGCACCGCCGAGCTGAAAGAAACCACGCGTGTTGCCGAGGCTGCCAGCCGGGCCAAGAGCACCTTCCTGGCCAACATGAGCCACGAGATTCGCACGCCGCTCAATGCCATCAACGGCGGCCTGCACCAGCTACGGCGCAGCGGTTTGCCGCAGGCGCAACTGGTGCAGCTGGACAAGATCGACACCGCCGGCCGGCATTTGCTCGACCTGATCAATGGCGTGCTCGACCTGTCCAAGATCGAGGCCGGCAAGTTCGTGCTGACGCATGCCGCGCTGTCGGTGCGCCAGGTTATCGGCAACCTGCTGTCGATGCAGCACGAACGGGCAGCGGAGAAGGGGCTGGTACTGCGCACCGAGATCGATCCGCGCATTCCCGACTATCTGCTCGGTGACAGTCTGCGCCTGCAACAGGCCTTGCTGAACTACATCGGCAACGCGCTGAAATTCACCGAGGCGGGGCAGGTGACCTTGCGCGCCAGGCTGCTGGAACAAACGGTGGACGACGTACGCCTGCGCTTTGAGGTCGAGGATACCGGCATCGGCATCGCTGCCGACGACATGGTCGGCTTGTTCTCCGAATTCGAGCAGATCGACAATTCCTCGACGCGGCGCCACGGCGGCACCGGGCTTGGCCTGGCGATCACCCGCAAGATCGCCCGCCTGATGGGCGGCGATGCGGGGGCGGAGAGCGAGCCGGGGCGTGGCAGCCTGTTCTGGATCGAGACGCGGTTTTCCATCGATCACGCTGGCCCGGGGGCTTCGCCGGGCATCGACCTGAGTGAACT
>CAZDRS010000586.1:0-1442 GCA_964507585.1 uncultured Dechloromonas sp. | reverse complement strand
TCTGCGCGTCGACGATCAAAAAGCTCGTCGAGGATTTGCGCCCCTGTTTTGTACGGGCCGCGCCAACCACATTTTTTTAAAGCCCGCTCCAGAACGCTGAAACCGTCTGAACCAGGCTCGCTCCACTTGGCAAAGTAGGCATGCACCGTGCGCCATTTCGGATATTCGCTCGGCAGCATCCGCCATTGGCAACCGCTCTTCAGCAAATACAGCACACCACAGAACACTTCATATAAATCAACCGTCCGCGGCTTGGTCTGCTTGCGTACGCTTTCCAGCAACGGCCTGATTTCCTCAAAGGCTTCCTTGCTGATATCACTGGGGTATCTCTTTCTCATGCCACAGTCTACGACATTCGATTGATCGTGAACAGCCTCTAAGAACCTGTTCACGATCTTTTGAGCAGTAGGACAAGGAAGGCCAAGTGGATGAACTGCAAGCTGGTGTTGAGTTTGCGCTCGCAGTTTTTCCAGAGACGGCGGCATTTTTCGATCCAGGCAAATGATCGCTCGACGACCCAACGCTGAGGCATGACGGCGAAAGTATGCAATTCGCTGCGCTTGAACCCATGGCCGAACGGTGTCCCCCAACGTCTGCTATCCAAGTTGCAAGCGTTGCGCGAACGGGCCCGAGTTCCTGTTTATAGCTACATTCTGCTCGATGCCAGTTTCGATCAGAATCTGCTGGCAGCTTTCCCTTGGCGACAGCATATTGAGGGGGGGCTCTATGACGATACTCGCCTGACTGGATTGAAAGCCGTTGCGCCGCACCTGCTCGGATTGCCGGATGAGCCAGAAAAACAGCTCACTTGGCTAAAAGAACTGGTTGCTTCGTGTAGCGGAAAGCCGATGCTCAGTGTTCTCTCCAGCGCGATACCCGCTCAAGTACTGATAACCCATATTCGGCCGTATCTGTTCGCTCGTACCGAAGACTCGCTCGAATGGCCGGTACGTTGGGCCGATACACGGGTCTTGCCGGTATTGATCTCCGCCCTGACGCCGGCCGAACGCAGACATTTGATGGCTCCGATTCATGCGTGGTCATGTCTTGATCGCTCGGGTGAAATGCTTGAATGGTCGGGCGAAAGCTTGCCAAGTCCAGTGCCAGCTGATTTCGACTGCTGGCCATTGGACGATGCACGTTTTTCGCATCTGGTTGCAGAAGCTGAGGCGGATGGGATTATCGGTGCTCTTTATGACACGCAGCCTGACCTATTTGATATGCAGGAAGCAGCCGCCAATCATGCCTGTGTCAAGAAACACTTGGCAATCGCCAGCCAATTCGGCATTGACGGTGCCGGCGCACGCCGGCATTTCGCCATGCTGGCTTTGATGCTGATCGACGAATTTACTGAACATCCTGCAATGCAAGCCATTCTCAAAGGTATCAGCGAAGGTGCTGACTATGCCACTGAAGTCGCATCGTTGCCGGCAGAGTTTTGG
>CAZDRS010000585.1:0-1445 GCA_964507585.1 uncultured Dechloromonas sp. | reverse complement strand
CTTGAAAACCGGCGTGCCGAAAGGCATCGTGAGTTCGAATCTCACCGGCCCCGCCAATCTTCTCGTCAATCGACGAACTGCGGCGTGCGTTTTTCCATTTGCGCCTGCATGCATTCCTTCAGATCGTCCGAGAGCAGGGCGGTCGAATTCCAGGTGGCGACAAAGTTGAGGCCTTCGGCAATCGAATGGTCGCGGCTGTAATTCAGCACTTCCTTTGTGCCGCGGATGGCGAGCGGGGATTTACCGGCAATGGTGCGGGCGATCTGGCGAACGCCGGTTTCCAGTTCTGCGTGTGAAGCAAAGACGCGATTGACCAGGCCGAGTTTCTCGGCTTCGGCGGCATCCAGGTTGCGGCCGGTGTAGGCCAGTTCGCGGGCCATGCCTTCGCCGATCAGGCGCGGCAGGCGTTGCAGCGTGCCGACGTCGGCGACCATCCCGACATCGATTTCCTTGACCGAAAAGATGGTATCGCTGGCGGCGTAGCGCATGTCGCAGCAGGTGACGAGGTCGAGCGCGCCGCCGACGCAGGCGCCCTGGATGGCGGCGATGACCGGTTTGCGGCAGCGTTCGATGCTGCTCAGGCAATCCTGCAGGTTGAGAATCAGGCGGCGCAAGGCTTCGCGGCTGCGGGCGCCGTCGGCATGGGCGATGCGTTGCTGGATGCCGGCCAGCATGGCGAGATCGATGCCGGCACAGAAATTCCGACCTTCGCCGCTGACGATGGCGACGCGCGCTTCCGGCGTGTTGTCGATCCAGTCGCAGGCGTGGCGGATTTCCTGCCACATGGCGTCGTTGATGGCGTTGGATTTGTCCGGCCGGTTGAGGCGGATTTCGGCAACGTGGTCGACGAGGGTGAGGTTGAGCGTCGTGTAGACGGGAAGGTTCATCGGGCTGTCTCCGGTTATGTTGTTTTGACCGGAGAGTCTAACCCGTATCGAGCGTCAGGCCATATTGGCGAGCGCGGCTGCCAGGTCGGCGTTGTCTTCCTTGATCGCCCCGCCCTGGCTTTCGATTTCAACCGCGTAGCCAGCCTGGCGCAGTTGTTCGGCCCAGTATTCCGTGTGCTGGCGCGACGGGTGCCAAGGCCCCTTTTCAATCACGGGGCGCTCGCTTCCATTGCGGTAGGTGGTGATGACGCGAAACACGATTCAACTCGCAATGCCGGTTGGGCTGGTTAGTGGTCTGCTTCGCAATTGGCGAGCCAAAATGAAAGCGCCGGATTTGTGGTACTGGCTAGGCGCGAACCACAGCAATAGCCGCAGCTATTGCGAGGATGAGCAACAACGCCAGGGGCACAAAGGCAAGCTTTCATGGATCGTCTAATTACGAAGCAGACCACTAGGCTCAGGCGGCGGCGTTCTTGCCTTTCTGCCAGAGCACGTCGCCTCGTCCGCCGGCGCGGTTGAGCAGGCGGCCGAGGATGAAGAGCAGGTCGGACAGGCGGT
>CAZDRS010000584.1:0-1446 GCA_964507585.1 uncultured Dechloromonas sp. | reverse complement strand
TCGAGCGAGGAGGCAAAGGCGATCATGCCGTAGCGCGATACCACGCCGTAGGTCGGCTTCAGGCCGGTCAGGTTGCACAGCGCAGCCGGCTGGCGGATCGAGCCGCCGGTATCGGTACCGGTTGCGGCCGGCGCCAGACGGGCGGCGACAGCGGCTGCGGAACCGCCGGACGAACCGCCAGGAACGCGGGTACGATCCCACGGGTTTTTCACCGGGCCGAAATACGAGGTTTCATTGGACGAACCCATCGCGAACTCGTCCATATTGGTCTTGCCCAGCGACACCAGGCCGGCTTCGCTGTGCATCTTGCGAATCACCGTTGCATCGTAGGGGGAAACGAAGTTGGCCAGCATCTTCGAACCGCAGGTCGTCGTCCAGCCTTCGGCGCAGAAGATATCCTTCTGGGCGACCGGGATACCCGTCAGCGAGCCGGCCGTGCCGGCGGCGATACGGGCATCGGCAGCACGCGCCATGGCCAGCGTCTTGTCGCGATCGACGGTGACGAAGGCGTTGATGTCCGGGTTCATCCGCTCGATGCGGTCGAGGAACAGCGTGCTCAGTTCGACGCTGGAAATTTTCTTCGCGGCCAGGGCCTGCGACAGTTCTTTCAGGCTGGCGTGGATCATTCGATCACCTTCGGCACAAGGTAAAGGCCGGCTTCGGTTTCCGGCGCAACGGCCTGGTAGGCGGCGCGGCGGTCGGCTTCGCTAACCGCGTCTTCACGCAGGCGCTGGCTGAGATCCTGGGCATGGGCCATCGGCTCGACGCCCGTCGTATCGACGGCCTGCATTTGCTCGATCAACTGAAAGATGCCGTTGAGGTGACCCTGGGTGGATAGCGCCTCGGCATCGCTGGTCTCGATGCGAGCCAGATGAGCAATGCGCTTGACCTGTTCTAATGTGAGCGACATGGGTGCAAAAGACTTTATTGCAGTGCACAAAGTCTTAAAATGGAAAGCGTTATAAGGTATCATAAAAGTTTTCCCTACCGCACCCCCCAACGCGGAGCTACAGATGTTCGGTTTCCTCAGCAAATACTTCTCCAACGACCTCGCCATCGACCTTGGCACCGCGAATACGCTGATCTATGCGCGCGCCCAGGGCATCGTGCTCGACGAGCCGTCGGTCGTTGCCATCCGGGTCGACGGCGGCCCGAACGCCAAAAAGACTATCCAGGCCGTCGGCAAGGAAGCGAAAGAAATGCTCGGCAAGGCACCGGGCAGCATCACTGTCATTCGCCCGATGAAGGATGGCGTGATCGCCGACTTCAAGGTCACCGAGCAGATGCTCAAGCAATTCATCAAGAAGGTGCACGACTCCAAGCTGTTCAGCCCGAGCCCGCGCATCATCATCTGCGTGCCGTCCGGTTCGACCCAGGTCGAACGCCGCGCCATCAAGGAGTCGGCGCTCGGTGCCGGCGCGCGCAAGGTGGCGCTGATTGAGGAGC
>CAZDRS010000583.1:0-1455 GCA_964507585.1 uncultured Dechloromonas sp. | reverse complement strand
CCAAGGCCGTGCTGATTGGCGATACCCGCATGTGCTCCTGTCTCGAAGTGGACGGAGTCAAGGTGGGCACCATCGAACACCTGATGTCGGCCCTCTGCGGCCTGGGCATCGACAATTGCTGGATCGACCTGGATGCGCCGGAAGTGCCCATTCTCGACGGTTCGGCCGCGCCCTTCGTTTTCCTGATCCAGTCGGCTGGCATCGAGGAACAGAACGCCGCCAAGAAATTCATTCGCGTCACCAAGCCCATCGAGGTCAAGGACGGCGACAAATGGGCCCGCTTCGTGCCCTACGATGGCTATAAGTTGGCCTTTTCCATCGTCTTCAATCATCCGGCCATCGACAAGTCGGCGCAGAAGGCAGAAATCGATTTTGCCGAGCAGTCCTATGTTCGCGAAGTGTCGCGCGCCCGTACCTTCGGCTTCATGCAGGAGGTCGAATACCTGCGTGAGAACGGCCTGGCCCTGGGCGGCGGTCTGGAAAACGCCATCGTGCTCGACGAATTCCGTGTCCTGAACCAGGATGGCCTGCGCTACGGCGACGAATTCGTGAAGCACAAGATTCTCGATGCCGTCGGCGACCTCTACCTGCTCGGTCACCCGCTGCTCGCCGCCTATTCCTCGCACAAGGGCGGCCATGCGCTGAACAACCAATTGGCCCGTGCCCTGTTGCAGCAGCAGGATTGCTGGGAGTTCGCCAGCTTCGACGAGGCGGCTGCCGCCCCGCAAGGCGTCACCCGCTGGCTGGCGCAGGCCGCCTAAAGCGCCATGTGGCTGCTGCGCCTGCTGGCAGTCATCGTCGTCATCGCCATTGGCGCCGGGCTCATCATCTACGCCTTCACCGGCAATCGCCAATATCTCGCCTTTAGCTGGCGCCTGTTCCGCTACGGAATCGTCTTTGCCCTGCTGATTTTTGCGCTGATGTTTGTCGAGCGCCTGGCCATCATTCCGTTCTAGCCGCGCGCTGGAGCAGGGTGTCGAGCGCCCGCCGCAGGGGGCCTTCGGGCAGGTTTTCTGCCGTCGATTGCAGCATGCCGAAAGCCTTGTCGGACAGCGGTTTCAAGGTTGAAGTCCTTGTTTGGGAAGGATTTTGGCGGGGTTGTACTTTGACATCCATGTCGTTACACTCCGCTCCTCCCTTGGATAACTCGACGCACAAACGCTGACTCATCTGGCGAATCTTGGCGGCGACCGCGCCGTTATCGGCGTGGATAACGATTTTCCCCGACTTGTAATTGGCAACGCGAGCCGCGTGGCGCAGCCCGGATGGGGCGACCGCTTCGAAGCGACGCGAGAGCTTTTGCAGCAGGCGCGCATGGGCCATGACACGGCTCGTTGCCGCATCGCTGTCGAGGTATTGCTCTGGCCCTTTGTACATAGGAGGTTCCGTGCAGATCATTCTGGTTTCGCGCCACCTGAAGGCGGCGCGCACAATCCACATTATGCCTCGGCATGT
>CAZDRS010000582.1:0-1459 GCA_964507585.1 uncultured Dechloromonas sp. | reverse complement strand
CTGATCTTGGCCACTCATAACTTCTAGTACAACTGCCGCATCTTCTACGGTTTTAGTAAGTGGACCTATGACATCAGTTGAGCTAGCCATAGCAACAACACCATACCTGGAAACTAAGCCATAGGTTGGTTTCAGCCCAACGACACCACAAAAACTAGCTGGTAGCCTGATCGAACCACCAGTATCTGTCCCCAGGGCAAATGGCACTATACCTAGTGCAACGGCAGCTCCAGAACCACCGCTGCTACCACCAGGAACTCTAGATTTATCATAGGGGTTTAATGTCGGACCAAATGCACTATTTTCGGTAGATGAACCATGAGCAAAAGAATCTAAATTTGATTTGGCAACTAATATCGCCCCCTCGGCCTCCAGCTTGTTGATAGCAGTTGACTGAAATGGGGCTACAAAGGGTTCAAGGATCAAGCTAGCAGCTGAAGTTGGCGCGCCAAAGGTCAAAAAATTGTCTTTAGCAATAAAAGGAACTCCTGCTAACTTACCAATATTTTCGCCTTTTTGAACTCTTTTATCTATGTCTGAGGCTTTCTTAAGTGCACTTTCTCTTAATACAGAAAGTACACTGTGGTAGTCATCATTTTTTTCTATATTTTCAAATGCTTTTTCGACTAAACTAGTGGCTGTAGCTTTACCAGATTCCACATCTTGGGCCAATTGTTTTACAGAAAGCCAGCTCATCCAATCATCCTTTTGACCTTAAATTTCTTTTCCTGAATAGCTGGAGCGTTTTTCAACAAAGATTGCTGATCGGTTCCATAATCAACTAAGCTATCGGTTCGCATCACATCGACCAGGCCAGTAACCTGGCTGGTTGGCTCTAAACCAGAAACGTCAACTGATTGTAGTATTTCAACATATTCAACAATTGCTGACAATTCTGACTTGTATTTGGCGATCTCGTCTTTTGTCAACTTTAGACGACTCAGTTTTGCTAACTTCAGTATTTCTTCATCGGTAAATTTACTCATTACTATAGTATAAACCAAACTCATTTATGAAAAAAATACAAATTACATTTTATTTTTTATATCAGATATAAGATCGCGCAGATCGGCTGCTTTTTCAAATTCTAGGTTAGCACTGGCGATTTCCATTTGAGAAGTTAGGTCTTTGACAAGTGTCGGATATTCGTCTTTTGGTATCTTATTGAGGTTGATTTTGGCACTTTTTGCTTCGCGACTTTCCGAACCTACTTCAGCGCGCAAACTTTCACCAATCTGTTTATTGATACTAGTTGGCGTAATGCCATGTTTCGTGTTATATGCCTGTTGAATTTCACGTCGCCTATTAGTTTCGTCTATGGCTAGCTTCATGCTTTTTGTCACATGATCACCATACATAATAACCATACCCTGTTCATGTCTGGCTGCACGGCCAATAGTTTGGATCAGGGCTGGCCCACTCCGCAAGAAGCCTTCTTTGTCAGCATCCAATATTGCCA
>CAZDRS010000581.1:0-1460 GCA_964507585.1 uncultured Dechloromonas sp. | reverse complement strand
ATCGAGGCGAGCAGGATGTCCTGCTTGATTTCGCGATAGACCCAGTCGAAGCCTTCCGGCGACAGCGGGCTGCCGGTCGAAAACATGGCGCGCAGGGCGCCCAGATCGTGGGTCTTGCCCGGCGTCAGGCCCATCTTGGCGGCGGCGTCGATGAACTTGGCCGAGGTGCCGAAATGGGTCATCTTTTCAGCCTGGGCCAGGTCGAACAGCACCTTGCCACCGTCGGCAAAGGGCGAACCGTCGTAGAGCAGCAACGTGGCTCCGCAGGCCAGGCCGGAGACCAGCCAGTTCCACATCATCCAGCCGCAGGTGGTGAAATAGAACAGCCGGTCGCCGGGGCGCACGTCGCTGTGCAACTGGTGTTCCTTGAGATGCTGCAGCAGGGCGCCGCCGTGGCAATGGACGATGCACTTGGGCACGCCGGTGGTGCCGCTGGAGAACATGATGAACAGCGGATGATCGAAGGCGACACGCTTGACGACGACCTCGCCGGCGCTGGCGGGAATGTCGTTCCAGCATACGGCCTGGGCGATGCCGTCGATGGCCGGCTGCGGATTCAGGTAGGGAACGACCACCGTCCTGACCAGCGACGGCATGCTGGCAACGACTTCGGCATTCTTGGCCAGGCAATCGACCGGCTTGCCGTTGTACCAGTAGCCATCGACACAAACCAGCACCTTGGGTTCGATCTGGCCGAAACGGTCGAGCACGCCCTGGACGCCGAAATCCGGCGAGGCGGAAGACCAGATGGCGCCAAGCGAGGTCGCGGCCAGCATGGCGACCAGCGTTTCCGGCAGGTTGGGCAAATAGCCGGCCACCCGGTCGCCCTCACCAACACCAGCGGCAATCAGGAACTGCTGGAAGCGGGCAACCTCGGCATACAGTTCGGCCCGGCTCAGGCGCCGCTTGACCTTGTCCTCGCCCCAGAAAACCAGCGCCTCGCCGGCATCGCGATGCTTGAGCAGGTTTTCGGCGTAGTTCAGCCGCGCTTCGGGAAACCAGCGCGCACCGGGCATCTTGTCGCCATCGACCAGCACCGTCTGCCCCTTGTCGCCGACCGCGCCACAGAAATCCCACAGCATCGACCAGAAGGCCTCCGGCTGGGCTATCGACCATTGCCACAGGTCGGCATAACGGCCGTAACCCGTGGCCTGCATGAACATGGCCATGCGGGTATCGCCGACCGTGTTCGGGTTAGGCTGCCAGAGCGGCTTGGCTTCGATCGCGTAGGTCATCTCGTCTCCTGAGCGTTGTTGATTTTGGGTGACAGGATAGCAGGTTAACGTTAACGTCAACTGTCGCCGGCCGGACAAACCCAGATCGTAGAATGACCGGCCAACCCGCTTGCCCGCAATACAGGAGAACCCGCATGAGCTCTGTCGTCCTCACTGAAATCGTTGGCCGCGTCGGCCTGATCCGCATCAACCGCCCGGAGGCGATGAACGCCCTGAACAACGATG
>CAZDRS010000580.1:0-1467 GCA_964507585.1 uncultured Dechloromonas sp. | reverse complement strand
GATTCTGCCCATCACCACCAAAAAACAAAGAAGCCCGCCCTGTGCGGGCTTCGGCGTTTCTGGATCAAGGCAAGGGGTCCAAACAAGGGGTACACTTTTTCGGAGTGTGCCATGCAACTCGCTTCTCACCTGCGGCTCTCGCGCTGCGGCATCTACCAGTTTCGCCTTGTCCTGCCGAATGGCATCGCTGCCCTGCTCGGTCAGCGCAGCATCATCAAGAGCCTCGGAACAAAACGCCCTGAACTGGCGCGTCTGGCGGCATATCACGTCTCGGCTAGAATGATGCCTCTCTTGCGTGTATTGAGGCGACAAATGGCTTTTGACCCGAATAGCATCGACCCCAAGAATGTTCGCGAACTCATCCTTGGGCATCTGAAAATCACCCATCCAGATGGCACTGTCGTTGATTTTGGCCGCGTAGAAACCAGCAACGATCCCGTGCTTGCCGCGCAAGAACTCCGCCAGCTAGAAAAGATTGTCAGTCCTGCGAAAGCACTTCCTGTTTTGAGTGACGAAGATGCTGAAAGGGTGTTTGCGGAACATGATGATTTTACTGTCACCGTTGATGCTTCGACGGCGGCTAAGGCAGAACAAAAACAAAAGCGAAAGCTGCCCATTCCTGACCTTCCCTGCACAATTGAATCTGCAATTGACACATTTATGGCCACCTATAAGAGTGGCACTGCAAAGACAACCCAATTAGCCTACGGCCGCCGACTGAATATTTTTGCGCAGCTTGCCGGTGGAGCAAGCCAGATGCTCCATGACATCAGCCCGGCTCAGTGCGTCAGGATTTCCGAAGCCTTGCAACTACTTCCTCGCTACGCGCGGGAGGTTCTCAGCGCCGACGAAATATTGATGAAACCGCCAGAAGGCAAACCGCTTGCCAAACCTACGGTTAGGGAATATCTCGTTCTTATCCAAGATTTCTTCGATTGGGCCATTGGGTCTCTGCGCTATCCCAAGGGCGACAATCCCTTTGCAGGGATTGTGAAACCATCCGAAGGTAGCCACGGCGGCACTGGCGATGGGGCCGAAGCTTTTACGGACAGGGAATTGGAGCAGATTTTTCAGCCCACATTCTTTTCGAATATGAAACGTCCGTATCAGTTCTGGGGGCCATTGATTGCGCTTTTCACAGGCGCGCGTGCCAACGAAATAGCTCAGTTGCGGGTGATCGACATTGTTCGGGAGAACGGTGTGCTCTGCATGGACATCACCCACGAGCCTAACCATCCCGTGCCGACCCGAACCAAAAATCCCGCCTCCGTGCGACGGATTCCCTTGCATGAAAGATTGCTAACAATCGGGTTTGAGGATTTTGTCGCTGATATGAAAGCAACGGGCACGCAACGACTGTTCGGCTTACCCGTTGGCGAAGATGGCAAGTGTGAGCGCTACCTAAGTCGGGATTTCAACGAAGGTTTGGCCGTCAAGGCGGGGATCTATAAATACCGAAAAAAAACA
>CAZDRS010000579.1:0-1487 GCA_964507585.1 uncultured Dechloromonas sp. | reverse complement strand
AATAATTTTGACAGAGATGATTTAATAAATATAGCATTAGAGGCTAGATCCCTCCTTTATTTAGAAGATTTTAAACCAGTATTTCATAATTATATGATAAATTTATTCGAAGTTGAAAAAGCTTTGGAAAAAAGAATTACACTAATTTATAGACATGAAAATCAATCAGTAGGTTATTTATCATTTACAAATTATACTGAAAATAATTCAATAGAAATTGATCAGCTTTTTGTTTTGCCAGAATTTCAAAAAAGAGGTTTTGGCAATGAAATGGTTAAAACTTGCGAAGATATCGCATCAAAATTTAAAGTAAATAAAATTCTTGTTGCATCTGAAGATACAGCAATAAATTTTTATAAAAAAAGAGGTTATATATTAAATGGTGATACTTATAAATCTATTTTAATAATAGGAAAAGAATATCAATATTTACAGAAAATTCTTAATTAATCTTTTTTAAAAATCCTTGTCCAACCCGACAAGCCCGTCTGTTTCTCCAAAATTCCTTGCATTTCTTTAGCCATTTTCAAAACTTCTTTAGATAATTCGTCGTTGCGTTTCTCTAATCGATCACCTCGCGCTTTCTCTTCCGCTAACATTCTGCGCAAATCATCACATGTGCGCCTTAATTCAGCGACAAGCTCATCACTATTTTGCAGTGCTGGTTGTGCGCTTTGCTTTTTCAGCTCTTGCGCTTGCTGTGGTTTTGACACAGCGATCAGATGGTGCGTTAGCTCATCGCTCAAGATCAGCACTCGCCCGCGGTCATCTTTTTTTGTATTTAATGCCTCTTTCTCTATTAAGCGTCGAATAGCGTGCGTGCTTTTCGCAAATTTTTGCGCTGCTTCTGCGAGCGTTAACCAATCGTCATTCATAGTGCCCCCATAATCTGAGCGCAATAAAACGCGCTCACTTTAGAGTATATGCGAGCGCAAACGATAGCGTTAGTCATAGTGATGATATTAGCGCATGATATTGCGTTACGTTATTGTTGCGTTAATTTATAGCGTTCTTTTGACAAGATAATTTTTGACTAATTATAAACTATCATATAACTTTTTATTAGATAGTTTTTAATTATTTTTTAAATAGTTAAATAGCAAATTTTACTATTTTTTGGGTTAATAACTATCTAATAAATAATTATTTTATAATTTAGGAGTAGTTATGGACTATCAAAAAATTACCTCGATGGTTGCTGAAATCCCAAAATTTTTGCCGCACAAAGGAACACAAATAGGAATTGAAAATAAATTATTTGCAGTCGGTGACATTTGCCTGCTCGGCGGCGGTATGAATTGGGATCGACCTCTGAATGCAACGCCAGATACGAATTACTGGCGTGCGTTATACTTTGCAGCACTTGCACAGCACAACAAAAGCGATTGCTCTGTAGTAGTAGGTGCGCCTTTTGATCCTGTAAAAAAATTCACTGGCCTAGTTCCAATCGGCGATTTTAATTTAATGTTACCGCATGACGAATCTAA
>CAZDRS010000578.1:0-1488 GCA_964507585.1 uncultured Dechloromonas sp. | reverse complement strand
GCGCTCGGCACCGTCGCGGTGATCGTCCGCCAGGAAATCGTGCTGCTGATCATGGGCGGCGTGTTCGTCATCGAAACGCTGTCGGTGATGCTGCAGGTCAGCTACTTCAAATACACCAAGAAAAAGTACGGCGAGGGCCGGCGCATCCTGCGCATGGCGCCGCTGCACCACCACTTCGAACAAACCGGCTGGAAGGAGACGCAGGTCGTCGTCCGCTTCTGGATCATCACCATCATGCTCGTGCTGGTCGGGCTGTCTACCCTGAAACTGCGGTAATCACATGGAACTCAAGGGCAAACGCGTACTGGTTGTCGGGCTCGGCGAGTCCGGACTGGCGATGGCCAAGTGGCTGCATCGCCAGGGGGCCGTCGTGCGCGTGGCCGATTCGCGTGACAACCCACCGAATATCGAAGCCCTGCAGCACGTGGCGCCAGGGGCCGAGCTGCTGGCCGGGTCGTTTGCCGCAGAAACCTTCGCTTGGCCGGAGCTGGTGGCCTTGTCGCCGGGCGTGCCGAAAGCGACGCCGGAAATTGCTGCCGTCGCCGACAAGCTGGTTTCCGAAATCGAACTGTTCGCCGCCGGTGTGCGCGGGCAGGCGCCCGCTTCGCAGATCGTCGCCATCACCGGCAGCAACGGCAAGACGACGACCACGGCGCTGACCGCCCACCTGCTCAACGGTGCCGGCGTGCCGGCCATCGCCTGCGGCAACATCTCGCCGTCGGCGCTCGATGCGCTGATGGATGCCCAGGATGCCGGTGCTTTGCCGGCCGTGTGGGTGGTCGAGCTGTCGAGCTTCCAGCTGGAAACGACGCACCATCTGCAGGCCAACGCGGCGACCGTGCTCAATCTGTCGGAAGACCACCTTGACCGCTACGACGGCAGCCTGGCCAACTACGCTGCCGCCAAGTCGCGTATCTTCCAGGGCAAGGGCGCGATGATCCTCAATCGCGACGACGACTGGTCGATGGCCAACGGCCGCTGTGGCCGCAAGATGATCACCTTCGGCCTGAATGCCGCGCCGCGCAATGTCGATTACGGTTTTGTCGATGGCGCCATCGTGCGTGGCAAGGAAAAACTGGTCGCCCTGGCCGATCTGCAACTGTCCGGCCTGCACAACGCTGCCAACGCGATGGCAGCCTTGGCGTTGTGTGAGGCGGTCGGTGTCGTGCCGGAGCGCCTGATCGCCCCGCTGAAGACATTCAAGGGGCTGCCGCACCGTGTCGAGACGGTGGCCGAGGTCGATGGCGTGCTCTACGTCGATGATTCCAAGGGTACCAATGTCGGTGCCACGCTGGCCGCCATTGAAGGCATGGGCCGCAAGGTCGCCATCGTGCTCGGTGGCGACGGCAAGGGGCAGGATTTCTCGCCGCTCAAGCCGGCGCTGGAAAAGCACGGCCGCGCCATTGCGCTGATCGGCCGCGATGCCGCCGCGATCGGCATGGCGCTCGAAGGCAGCGGCGTGCCGACCCGCATCGTCGGCGACATGGA
>CAZDRS010000577.1:0-1493 GCA_964507585.1 uncultured Dechloromonas sp. | reverse complement strand
CCTGACCGGCATGGCAGCAATCACCGATGACCCAGAGACTAAGCAGGTGCTTGGTGCGATGGCCATGCTGAACATGGAAGGGGAAGGGATCAGCGACGTCCGCGACTATTTCCGCGGGAAGCTCCTCCGCATGGGAGTGGTGAAACCGACTGAGGAAGAAGCCCAGCAGCTGGCAGCAGCCGCACAGCGTGCCCAGCTAAGCCCGAATGACCTCTACCTGCAATCGGCAGCTGAAGCGGAGCAAGCTCGCGCGGCCAAGGCACGTGCCGACACCGTGCTCACGGTCGCCAAGGCAGACGAGACCCGTGCTAAGACGATGGAGACCCTGTCCAAGGTGGATGCCCAGGAGCAGCAGCAGGCTCTTGAGGTTATTGATCGCTTCGGCGGTCTTGGCCAAGCGTAGGATCAACAAATAGCGGCTTGAGGTATTGCCAAGTGCCTTTGGCGCGTGTACCCTTCGGGCATACGGCATCCACCCGCCGTTCAATGGGTGAGTTTAGTACGGAGTGAGTCAGATGGGTAAAAAGGCAGAAGATGGAGAGCAACTGGATGACGAAGCAGGTGTTCTTGACAACGGGGAACTAGGAGACGCTGACCCCGAGGGTTTGGGGACCCAGGCCGGTGGTGAAGATGAATCCGAAAGCCAAGACGATCAAGGCACCGGCGACGAAAGCGAAGTTGTGGTCACCATCGGGGAGGAACCGCCACCTCCGGAAGAAGAGAAGCAAGCGCCTGAGTGGGTTCGGGAGTTGCGTAAGAATCATCGCGAGCTTGTTCGTGAGAATCGAGAGCTGAAAGAGAAGCTGAACACTGGAAGCGCCGCTGAGACTAAGCCAGCCGCTATCGGTCAGAAGCCCAAACTGGAAGACTTCGACTATGATACGGAGAAGTTCGAGCAGGAACTAGCGAAGTGGTACGACCGGAAACGGGACGCCGACAACGCTACTGCCAAGGCGGAAGAAGCGGCGAAAGCCTCTCAAGCCGCATGGCAGGCCAAGCTGGACGCCTATGCCAAAGCGAAAGCCGAGCTGAAGGTAAAAGACTATGACGACGCTGAGGCTACTGCCCAGGAGTTGTTCAACGTCACCCAGCAAGGCATCGTCCTGCAAGGGGCTGAGAACCCAGCTCTGGTGATCTACGCCCTTGGCAAGAATCCGAAGAAGGCGAAAGAGCTCTCATCCATTACTGACCCCGTAAAGTTTGCCTTTGCGGTAGCGAAACTGGAGACGCAGTTGAAAGTAACGAATCGCAAGGCACCGCCGCCACCCGAGAAGACCGTCCAAGGTTCTGGTTCGACCTCGGGAGCAGTGGATTCCAATCTTGACCGCCTTCGTGCCGAAGCTGAGAAGACGGGCGACTACTCCAAGGTAATCGCCTACAAGAATCAGCAGCGGCTCAAGGCTAAATAAACTCACCTTTTGAGGTAACCACCGTGGCTAACGCATTTAACAAAGAGGAACGCATCGCGTTCGAAAACATTCTGGAAGGCTTCC
>CAZDRS010000576.1:0-1508 GCA_964507585.1 uncultured Dechloromonas sp. | reverse complement strand
GAAACCTTGACCGAAAATGGTCGGTCGATTAAGGTTACGCCCTTTTAGGCAATAGCTTTTTTGGGCTCAAGAATGATGATCAGCGGTGCAGAAATTGTAATCAGGTGCCTGCAAGAAGAAAAGGTCGACTATGTGTTCGGTTACCCCGGTGGTTCCGTTCTGCATATCTACGATGCCCTTTTCAAGCAGGAGGAGGTCAAGCACATTCTGGTTCGCCACGAGCAGGCTGCCGTGCATGCTGCAGATGCTTACTCGCGTTCTTCGCAGAAGGTCGGCGTTGCACTGGTGACCTCCGGGCCGGGTGTAACCAATACGGTGACCGGCATCGCTACCGCCTACATGGATTCGATTCCGATGGTCGTGCTGTGCGGCCAGGTGCCGACCGCCTACATCGGCCAGGATGCCTTCCAGGAGTGCGATACCGTCGGTATCACCCGCCCCTGCGTCAAGCACAACTTCCTGGTCAAGGATGTCAAGGATCTGGCCCCGACCATCAAGAAGGCTTTTCATATCGCCTCCACCGGCCGTCCGGGCCCGGTCGTCGTCGATATTCCCAAGGACATCACTGCCCAGGTCTGCGACTTCGATTACCCGAAGTCGGTGCAGATGCGTTCGTACAACCCGGTGGTCAAGGGGCATCTCGGCCAGATCAAGAAGGCCGTGCAGATCCTGCAGGAAGCCAAGCGCCCGATCATCTACACCGGCGGCGGCGTGATCCTGTCCGATGCGGCTGAGAAGCTGACCCAGCTGGCCCGCAAGCTGAATTTCCCGGTCACCAATACCCTGATGGGTCTGGGGGGCTATCCGGCTACCGACAAGCAGTTCGTCGGCATGCTCGGCATGCATGGCACCTTCGAGGCCAACAATGCCATGCATTACGCTGACGTGATCCTGGCTGTCGGTGCCCGTTTCGACGATCGCGTGATCGGCAATCCGGATCATTTCGGCGAAGAAAAGCGCCGAGTCATTCATATCGACATCGACCCGTCCTCGATCTCCAAGCGCGTCAAGGTCGACGTTCCTATCGTTGGCAATGTGACCGACGTGATCGACGAAATCCTCAAGCTGATCGATGGCGGTTTCAAGGCCGACCCGGAGGTCGCGGATTGGTGGAAGCAGATCGACGAATGGCGTGGTCGCAACTCGCTGGCCTATCGCCAGAGCGAGCACATCATGCCGCAGTACGTGGTCGAGAAACTGTACGAAGTGACCGGCGGCGACGCCTTCATCACGTCCGATGTCGGCCAGCACCAGATGTTCGCCGCGCAGTACTACAAGTTCGACAAGCCGCGCCGCTGGATCAATTCTGGTGGTCTGGGCACCATGGGCGTCGGCCTGCCGTACGGCATGGGCGTCCTGCTCGCCAACCCCGGTGCGCAGGTCGCCTGCGTGACGGGCGAGGGTTCGATCCAGATGTGTATCCAGGAACTGTCGACCTGCAAGCAGTACGAGTTGCCGATCAAGATCATCAACCTGAACAACGGCATGCTCGGCATGGTGCGCCAGTG
>CAZDRS010000575.1:0-1509 GCA_964507585.1 uncultured Dechloromonas sp. | reverse complement strand
TCCCACACCCAGAAGCCGATGCCGACGCCGCCGGTGAGCATTTCGGCGGCGACGATGACCAGCCAGGCGGTGCCGATGGAGAGCCGGATGCCGGTCAGCATGTAGGGCAGCACGGCCGGGAACAGTATCTTGGTGACGACCTTCCACTCCGACAGGGCCAGCACGCGGGCGACATTCAGGTAATCCTGCGGCACGCGCTGCACGCCCTGGGCGGTGTTCATAATCATCGGCCAGATCGAGCAGATGAAGATGGTGTAGGTCGCCGCCGGGTCGGCCTTCTTGAACACCAAGAGGCCGATCGGCAGCCAAGCCAGCGGCGAGACCGGACGCAGCAGGCTGATGATCGGATTGACCATGGCCGACAGGAAGGCCGAGCGACCGAGGATGAAGCCGAGCGGGATGCCGACCAGCGCCGCAAAGCCGAAGCCGATGGCGACGCGCTGCAGCGAGGACAGCACGTTCCAGCCGATGCCCTGGTCGTTCGGGCCGTTGCGGTAGAAGGGGTCGGCGAACAGCGCCACGGCCGCGTCCCAGACCTGGGCCGGGCCGGGAATGCTGCCGCCCTTGTGGGTGGCGACGTGCCAGATGCCGAGCAGCACCAGCAGGCCGAGAACCGGCGGTAGTGTGGCGCGGGCAAAGGCGCCGAGTTTTTCGCCGAACGGCACGCCGGCCGGCAGGCTTGCAGTCTTTTCCATTTTTTGTTCCTTGGCCGGTGCGGCAATCATCGGCGGGGCCGGATCGGCCGGTTTTTCCGCGCTGAAGTCGCGGGTCATCGTCATTGCGCTCATGGGGTTCTCCTGGGCAATCATGTCTGTCGCCATTCCCGGCTTGACCGGGAACGACAGCGGGTACGTCTTACGCCTTCACCTTGAAACCATCCGCATACTTGGCCGGCTCCTTGCCATCCCACACCACGCCGTCGATCAGCTTGTGGCTGCGCATCTCGCTCTTGGGCAGCGCGACGCCGGCAGCTGCGGCACCTTGCTTGTAGATGTCGATGCGGTTCACCTGACTGGCGATCGCCAGGTAATCCGGGTGGCTCTTCAGCAAGCCCCAGCGCTTGTGCTGGGTCATAAACCACATGCCGTCGCTGAGATAAGGGAAGTTCACCGCCCCGTCGTTGAAGAACTTCATGTGGTTCTTGTCGTCCCAGCTCTTGCCCAGGCCGTTCTGGTAGCGGCCAAGCATGCGGGCGACGATGACGTCGGTGTCGGTATTGACGTAGGCCTTGCTGGCGATGGTTTCGGCCGTCTTCTGCTTGTTGGCCAGCGAGGCATCGATCCACTTGCCGGCGTCGAGGATGGCGGCGACCACGGCGCGCGCGGTGTTCGGGTTCTTCTGCACCCACTCGGCAGTGGTGCCGAGCACTTTCTCGGGATGATCGGCCCAGATGTCCTGCGTCGTCGTTGCCGTGAAACCGATGCTGTCCATGATCGCCCGGTTGTTCCACGGCTCGCCGACGCAGAAGCCGTCCATGTTGCCGACGCGCATGTTGGCGACCATCTGCGG
>CAZDRS010000574.1:0-1512 GCA_964507585.1 uncultured Dechloromonas sp. | reverse complement strand
GCCAGCAAGGGTGTGCATGTCGACCTGATCAAGCTCTACGGCTCGATGGAACTGGCGCCGCTGGCTGGCCTAGCCGATGCCATCGTCGATCTGGTGTCGACCGGCGGCACGCTGAAGGCCAACAAGCTGGTGGCTGTCGAGCACATCGTCGACATTTCCTCGCGCCTGGTCGTCAATCAGGCTTCGCTCAAGGTCAAGCGTGAAACCCTGCAGCCGATCATCGACGCCTTTGCCGGGGCGGTGGAGAAATAACATGACGATTGCCATCCAGCGCCTGTCCACGGTTGATGCCGATTTCCTGTCCAAGCTGAAAACCCTGCTCGCTTTCGAGGCGGCGGCCGACGAGAACATCGAGCGCACCGTCGCCAATATTCTGGCCGACGTGAAGACACGCGGCGATGCGGCGGTGATCGAATACACCAACAAGTTCGACCGCCTGAGCGCCAAGGCCATGATCGACCTGGAGTTGCGCAAGGACGAATTGCAGCAGGCCCTCGACGGTCTGCCGGCTGATCGCCGTGCCGCACTGGAGGCCGCGGCCGGACGCATCCGTGCCTACCACGAGCGCCAGAAGATGGAAGGCTGGTCGTATACGGAAGCCGACGGCACCATGCTCGGCCAGATGATCACCCCGCTCGATCGCGTCGGCCTCTACGTGCCAGGCGGCAAGGCGGCCTATCCGTCGTCGGTGCTGATGAACGCCATCCCGGCCAAGGTCGCCGGCGTCAAGGAACTGATCATGGTCGTTCCGACGCCGGGCGGCGAGAAAAACCAGCTGGTGCTGGCCGCCGCCTGCCTGGCCGGCGTCGACCGGGTGTTCACCATGGGCGGCGCCCAGGCCGTCGGCGCCCTGGCCTACGGCACGCAGACCGTGCCGCAGGTGGACAAGATCGTCGGCCCGGGTAACGCCTACGTCGCCACCGCCAAGCGCCGGGTGTTTGGCATCGTCGGTATCGACATGGTCGCCGGCCCGTCGGAAATCCTCGTCGTGTCGGATGGTTCCGGCAATCCGGACTGGGTGGCGATGGATCTTTTCTCGCAGGCCGAGCACGACGAACTGGCTCAATCCATCCTGATTTGCACCGACGCCGCCTTCATCGAGCGCGTGCAGGCCAGCATCGAGAAGCTGCTGCCGACCATGCCGCGTCAGGAGGTGATTCGTACTTCGCTGACCAATCGCGGCGCCTTCATCCTGGTACGCGACATGGACGAAGCGGTGGCCATCGCCAACCGCGTTGCACCGGAGCACCTGGAGCTGTCGCTGGCCGATCCCGATCCGTGGGTGGCCAAGATTCACCACGCTGGCGCCATCTTCATCGGCCACTACACCTCGGAATCACTCGGCGACTACTGTGCCGGCCCGAACCACGTGTTGCCGACTTCCGGTTCCGCCCGCTTCTCGTCGCCGCTCGGCGTGTACGACTTCCAGAAGCGCACCAGCCTGATCAAGGTGTCGAAGGCCGGCGCGCAGACGCTGGGCCGGATTGCCTCGACGCTGGCGCAGGGCGAAGG
>CAZDRS010000573.1:0-1514 GCA_964507585.1 uncultured Dechloromonas sp. | reverse complement strand
GCTCACGGATGCGGCTGGAAAATCGCCCCGCTGGCCACGCCCCGCGCCGTACGGAACAGGGTCAGGCACCAGAAGAAACAGAGCAGCAGCCAGGCCGCGACGGCGATGGCGAAAGTCGAACTCCAGCCGAGCAGCTTGCTCAGGCGCAGGCTTTCGGCCACGAAGGCGCCAATCGGAAAGGTGAAGCCCCACCACGACAGGGCAAAGGGCAATTGCCCCGCCGCCCGGGCCGACAAGGTAAGCAGGCTGGCCATCACCAGCCACCACACGCCAAAGCCCCAGACCAGCAGCATGAGCACCGTCGCCATCTCGCGCACCGCCGGGAAAGGCAATTGCTCGGCGACGTTCATCAGGCTGACCGGAATAACGCCAATCGGCGCCAGATGGATCCACACCGTCGGCGTCAGGATGCCCTGCGCCGGCTTGTGCAGGTACTTGCGATAGAGCGTCAGTCCGAGCAGGCCGAGGTACATCATGCTCCCCGCCCCCAGGCCAATGAGGTTGATGGTAAGCACCCACTCCCGGGCGGCACCTTCAAACTGCGCCAACAGCGGCCCGCCCGCCAGCGGCATGACCACCAGGCCGACGGCCGGGATGAACTGCGCCGGCGTCACATGCTCGGCCGCCACGTGCTCGCCGCGAAACATGAAGAACAGCACGGCAAAACTGAAAACGAAATGCAGCATGACGCCCAGCCACCACAGCACCATCGCCACTTCGACGCAGGGTGTGAAGGTCAGCCATTGCGCCGCCAGCACCAACAGCGCAATGGAAAAGGTCGGGTAGAAATTGGCCTGCACCGGGTGCATCAAGGTCTGCATCGCCGCCGGCCGGAAACGCAGCCAGCGATTAAGCCAGGGCAGCGCCAGCAGCACGAAGAGCAGGCTGTTGAACCAGTGCAGCCCTTCGGCCAGCGGTGCCAGCCACGGCCAGTGCAGAGCCAGGCCGTGCGTGGTCAGGGCCAGCACGCCGGTGCCCATCACGGCAGCAAACCAGCCTGGGGCGAAGGTACGCGAAATATCGGCAAAGCTCGGGTAGGACATGGTGCTCTCTCCTGAATATTAGTTTTCTCTAATTTTACCAGCCCAGCCTTTAATGCAGGGGGAATCGTAACGCCACCCGCCGCCCGCCGCCCGCTTCGGCGATATACTGAGGCAAAATCACAAAACGGAGACACGCTCCACCTGTCGGGAGCCGCAGCGCATGGACACGCTTTTCCTGCTCGCCGTCACCACTGTCGCCATTGTCCTGGTGTTCGACTACACCAACGGCTTCCACGATGCCGCCAACATCGTCGCCACCGTCATCGCCTCGCGCGCCATGACACCCGCCCAGGCAGTCGTCATCGTCGGCATCTTCGAGTTCCTTGGCCCGCTGCTCGGTGGCACCGCCGTCGCCAACACCATCGGCAAATTCGTCGTGCTCGACGGTATCGCCCCTGTTCTCTCCCTATCCATCCTGCTCTGCGGCCTGATCGGCGCCATCGCCTGGAACCTCGCCACCTGGTATTTCGG
>CAZDRS010000572.1:0-1516 GCA_964507585.1 uncultured Dechloromonas sp. | reverse complement strand
AGATCTATTTGGCGCGCGACCTCCAATCGGCACTTGTCGCCACGCTGCGCTACTGCCCGGCGCTGGCTGCCGAGCCGGAAGGACGCCTCGCAGCCATCGTGGACTTCACGTTCAACCTCGGCGCTGGGCGCTTGCAGACCTCGACCTTACGGCGAAGAATCAATCAGCGGCATTGGGTTGCTGCCGCACAAGAGTTACGACGGTGGGTCTATGGTGGCGGGAAAGTGCTGCCCGGTCTGGTGACCCGGCGAGAGGCTGAGATCGCCTTGTTTCAAGAGTGAGAGACTTTAAGCCACCCAGCCCATTCCGCATGAGCCTGTTTCATGGAGCCATTCGTGCCCACATACCTTACAGCGATAGTAGGTCTCATCGGCTGCACCCATCATCGAAGACATCCGTTTGCTGTCGCTCAACTCAAGATGTGCGTGAGGCTTTGTGCCGCGTGATGCACCGACCAATTTTTCGCAATCGACACACATCTGCAGTGAATTCGCTTCTGTAACCATGTCAGACTGGGTTGGATTTGTTGAATTCAGCCTCCTGCTCCGGGGTGAGTGCATGTGTCCGGAAAAAGCCATTGCTGATTTGGGTATATGTGTGCCCGCAGTGAGGGCAGGAAATATCCTCTCGTTCCTTTGTCCCCGGCATCTGAAGTTTGTGTTCTGCAACTTCAAATGGGCGATTGCAGCTCTTGTTGCCACAGCGTTCAATTTGCATTTGCAGACTCCTTGTTAAATTTCAATGGGCGTTGTTTTCCAGACGTCCTGCGCCAAAGCGATGAGCATGCTGTGACGCTTCTCGATGCTCGCCGCATTCCAGGCAGGGAAGGCCTCCAGCTTTGCGTTGATCCGCGAAATGGACGTGTTTTGCCCGACATCGGTTAGTGCCACCAAACTGCGGGTCAGGTAGTTGGCGCTCTTGCTGTACTCAACTTGCTTGGCCGTGTAGAAGTCATTGCCCGCGACGATGTTGATGGGCTTTTCCAGTAAGGTTAGGTTGCCCAGACGGTTCTTGTAGTCGTCGTAGACCATCCCCGGATTTTCGTTGGTCCACTTGGCGCGCAGATCCTCCTCTGGCTTGTTGGGCAGAATGTGCTCGATTTCCAGATTGGTAAAAGGCTCCAGGCTGCCCGGCACCTTCAGCCCACTGAAGGCCATCTCAACGTGCTGCGTCAGTCGCGCCAGCAGGTACCGAGTCCGGTACTGCTGCATCGAATACAAGGTGAAGCGTTTGAGGGCATCGGACAGCTCCTGTGACTTGCCTGTCATGTTCTTCTCGAAACGGTCGGCGATGAATGCGTTGAGCTGTACCTTCTGCTTTACAGGTTCAGTCGTCTCCGCGATCGCACGCAGCTCGTCAGCCCATTGGGAGAAACTGCGCTCCAAATCCTTGGTCGGGGTCTTGGTGAAGATGTAGTAGAAGAGGAAGCTCTCCAACTGAGCCACGAAATGGTCGAACAGCGGCTTGGGGAAATTGGCCGCTGCCAGCAGCAGAACGTAGTGCAAGCTGAATGCCC
>CAZDRS010000571.1:0-1528 GCA_964507585.1 uncultured Dechloromonas sp. | reverse complement strand
ATGAGCATTGCCGATGCCTTCAAGCTCGGCATCGCCCAGGCCTTCGCGCTGATTCCCGGTACCTCGCGCTCCGGCGCAACGATCATCGGCGGTCTGCTGTTCGGCCTGTCACGCAAGGCGGCTACCGAGTTTTCCTTCTTCCTGGCCATCCCGACGCTGAGTGTGGCGACGGTGTATCAGCTCTACAAGGAGCGCGCCCTGCTCAATGCCGACGATATCGGCATGTGGGTGGTCGGCTTCATTTCCGCCTTCATCTCGGCCTTCCTGTGTGTGCGCTGGCTGCTACGTTTCATCTCCAGCCACGATTTCGTGCCCTTTGCCTGGTATCGCATCGTCTTCGGCCTCGTCGTGCTGATGACCGCCCATTTCGGCTGGGTGCAATGGGCCGCCAACTGATCATTTACCTGCACGGTTTCTGCTCCTCGCCGGCGTCGTGGAAATCGCGCCTGCTGGGCGAGGAGATGGTGCGCCGGGGTTTGGGGGCGCATTTTGTCTGCCCGCAGCTGTCGTCGGTGCCGGATCAGGCCGTGGCTGGTGTCGAGCGCCTGATTGCCGAGGCGGCCGGGCCGGTGACCTTGGTCGGTTCGTCGCTGGGCGGGCATTACGCCAACCATCTGGCCGAGAAACATGGCCTCAAGGCGGTGCTGGTCAATCCGGCCGTCACGGCCATGCTCGATCTCGGCAAATTCGTTGGCGATCACGCCAATTTCCATACCGGCGAGCAGTTCACCTTCACCGCAGCCCATGCCGCCCAGCTCAAGGCGCAGGTGCGCCAGCCAACGCCGGCGCGCTACTGGTTGCTGCTCGAAGAAGGCGACGAAGTGCTCGATTACCGCCAGGCGCAGGCTTTCTACGCCGGTTGCCGGCAAACCGTACTGCCCGGCGGCGATCACAGCTTCACGCAATTTCCCGAATTCGTACCGCAACTCATTGAATTTGCCGGGCTATAATCCGCCGATGAACGTATTGTTTGAAGAAGATGGCGGCTTCAAGGCCGGCAGCATCATGGCCGACAACGATAGCTCGTTGCAGGTCGAAATGCCCTCCGGCAAGCGCAGCAAGATCAAGGCCGCAACCGTGTTGTTGCGTTTCGAGAAACCTTCGGCGGGGGCCTTGCTCGATCAGGCGACGCCGCTGGCCGAAGAGATCGAAGCCGATTTCCTGTGGGAGTGCGTCAGCGATGGCGAATTTTCGTTTCTGGATTTTGCCCGTGATTACTACGGACACGACCCCGCCCCGGTCGAAGCGACGGCGGTGCTGCTTGCCCTGCACGCCGCGCCCGTCTATTTCCATCGCAAAGGCAAGGGCCGCTTCCGCAAGGCGCCTGCCGACATTCTCGCAGCTGCTCTGGCCAGTCTTGAAAAAAAGCGTCAGCAAGCGCTGGCCATCGAAGGCTGGATAAACGAACTCAAGGCATTCCGCCTGCCGCCGGAAATCGGTGCGCTGACCGATGCGCTGCTCTACGCCCCGGATCGCAACAAGCCGGAAACCAAGGCCTTCGAGACGGCCTGCGCGGAAACCGGCCTGA
>CAZDRS010000570.1:0-1533 GCA_964507585.1 uncultured Dechloromonas sp. | reverse complement strand
ACTCTCGGTTATAATTCAAGGTTTTGGAGGACTCCCATGCCGATTTACGAATATCGCTGCGACTCCTGCGGTTTCCAGAAAGAACATCTGCAAAAGATGAGTGATCCGCAGCTCACCACATGCCCCGAATGCGGCCAGGAAAGTTACAGCAAGCAATTGTCGGCTGCCGGCTTCCAGCTCAAGGGCAACGGCTGGTATGCCACCGACTTCAAGGGCGGCAGCCAGAAACCTGCCTCGCCCCCGCCGTGCCAGACCGGAGAAGGAAGCTGCTCGTCGTGCGTGGCCAGCTAATCAAGCGTTACTTCATCACCGGACTGCTGATCTGGGTTCCGCTGGTCATTACCGGCTGGGTACTGTCGCTCATCATCAGCACGCTGGATCAGTCACTGCGCCTGCTGCCGACATCGATTCACCCGGAAAGCCTGGTCGGCTTTGCCATTCCGGGCGCCGGCGCCGTGCTGACCCTGCTGATGATCCTGCTCACCGGCCTGCTGGCTGCCAACTTCATCGGCCAGAAGCTGGTTGTCTGGTGGGAGAAACTGCTCGCCCGCATCCCGGTCGTCAATTCGGTCTACAACAGCGTCAAGCAGGTTTCCGATACGCTGTTCTCGCCCAACGGCAACGCTTTTCGCAAGGCCCTGCTCGTCCAGTATCCGCGCGAAGGGAGCTGGACTGTGGCCTTCCTGACCGGCGCCCCGGGCGGCGACATCGTCAACCACCTGGAAGGCGAGCATGTCAGCGTCTATGTACCGACCACGCCCAACCCGACTTCCGGCTTCTTCCTGATGATGCCAACCAAGGATGTCGTCGAACTCGACATGACTGTCGACGAAGCCCTCAAATACATCATTTCGATGGGTGTCGTGGCCCCGCCACCGCACCCGCGCGCCGTTACCAACACTTAAGCAACCCACGGAATCTTCATGCGTACCCATTACTGCGGACAACTCAACGCTTCCCTCGACGGCCAGATCGTCACCCTGTGCGGCTGGGCCCACCGTCGTCGTGACCACGGCGGCGTCATCTTCATCGACCTGCGTGACCGCGAAGGGCTGGCCCAGGTCGTTTGCGACCCGGATCGTGTCGATGCCTTCAAGATTGCCGAATCCGTCCGCAACGAGTTCTGCCTGAAGATCACCGGCAAGGTTCGCCCGCGCCCGGCCGGCACGACCAATGCCAACCTGGCTTCCGGCGAGATCGAAGTGCTGTGCCACGAAATCGAGGTCTTGAACCCGTCGGTCACGCCGCCGTTCCAGCTCGATGAGGAAAACCTCTCCGAGAACGTGCGCCTGACCCATCGCGTCATCGATCTGCGCCGCCCGCAGATGCAGAACAACCTGATGCTGCGCTACAAGACGGCGCGCGCTTTCCGCCGCTTCCTGGACGACAACGGCTTCATCGACGTCGAAACCCCGATGCTGACCAAGTCGACCCCGGAAGGCGCCCGTGACTACCTGGTGCCGTCGCGCGTCCATGCCGGCCAGTTCTTCGCGCTGCCGCAGTCGCCGCAGCTGTTCAAGCAGTTGCTGATGG
>CAZDRS010000569.1:0-1536 GCA_964507585.1 uncultured Dechloromonas sp. | reverse complement strand
CCTTCGACGGTCGTCGTCACCATCTCGCCGCCCAGCGCCTGGCCGATGACATCCTGCACATCGCCGATAGCCAGGCCGTAGCGGGCTAGTTGGGCGCGGTCGGGCTCGATGTTCAGGTAGTAGCCGCCGGTGATGCGCTCGGCAAAGGCCGAGGTGGTGCCGGGTACATCCTTCACGACGGTCTCGATTTCCCGGGCCAGGCGCTCCATCTCGTTCAAGTCCTTGCCGAAGACCTTGATGCCGATGGGTGTCCGGATGCCGGTGGACAGCATGTCGATGCGGGCCTTGATCGGCATCGTCCAGGCGTTCGACACCCCGGGGAACTGCAGCGCCTTGTCCATCTCGGCGATCAGCTGGTCGGTGGTCAGGCCCGGGCGCCATTCGGATTCCGGCTTCAGGTTGATCACCGTCTCGAACATCTCGGTCGGCGCCGGGTCGGTTGCCGTATTGGCCCGCCCGGCCTTGCCGTACACCGAGGCGACTTCCGGGAAGCTCTTGATGATCTTGTTCTGGGTTTGCAGCAGCTCGGCCGCCTTGGTGATCGACATGCCCGGCAGCGAGGTCGGCATGTAGAACAAGGTGCCTTCGTTCAAGGTCGGCATGAACTCGGAACCCAGCTTGCTGGCCGGATAGATCGAAATCACCATGGCGACGACGGCGGCGACGATGGTCGTCTTCTTCCAGCGCATGACCCCGGCAATGATCGGGCGGTAGACCCAGATCAGGAAGCGATTCACCGGGTTCTTCGCCTCAGGCATGATCTTGCCGCGGATGAACAGCATCATCAGCACCGGCACCAGCGTCACCGACAGCAAGGCCGCGCCGGCCATCGAGAAGGTCTTGGTGTAGGCCAGCGGCGAGAACAGGCGGCCTTCCTGGGCTTCCAGCGTGAATACCGGCAGGAAGGAGGCGGTGATGATGAGCAGCGAGAAGAACAGCGCCGGGCCGACTTCCTTGCAGGCGAGGATCATCGCCTCGACCCGCTCGTCGTGGCTGTGCTCCGCGGGCAGGCGCTCGATGTGCTTGTGGGCGTTCTCGATCATCACGATGGCGGCATCGATCATCGCGCCGATGGCGATGGCAATGCCGCCCAGGCTCATCAGGTTGGAGTTCATCCCCAACAGGCGCATGGCGATGAAGGCCATCAGCACGCCGACCGGCAGCATCAGGATGGCGACCAGCGCACTGCGCAGATGCAGCAGGAAGACGATGCAGACCAGGGCGACGATGACGCTTTCCTCGGCCAGCGTGTGCTTCAGGGTGTCGATGGCGCGGTGGATCAGCTCGGAGCGGTCGTAGACCGTCTCGATGCTGACGCCTTCCGGCAGGCCGGCCGAGATTTCGCCGATCTTCTCCTTGAGGTTGTGGATGACCTCCAGCGCGTTCTGGCCGTAGCGGGCCATGGCGATGCCGGAAACCACCTCGCCTTCGCCGTTCAGTTCGGTCAGGCCGCGACGCTCGTCGGGCGCCAGTTCGACGCGGGCGATGTCGCGCACCAGCACCGGCGTGCCCTTGTCGGACTTGACGACCAGATTC
>CAZDRS010000568.1:0-1540 GCA_964507585.1 uncultured Dechloromonas sp. | reverse complement strand
CCCGCTTCGTCCGCTTCTGCGACGCCTTCAACATTCCGGTCGTCACCTTCGTCGACGTCCCGGGCTTCATGCCGGGTACCGCCCAGGAATACGGCGGCATCATCAAGCACGGAGCCAAGCTGCTCTATGCCTATGCCGAATGCACCGTGCCGAAGGTCACCGTCATCACCCGCAAGGCCTACGGCGGCGCCTACGACGTGATGTCGTCCAAGCACCTGCGCGGCGACGTCAACCTTGCCTGGCCGTCGGCTGAAATCGCCGTCATGGGCCCGAAGGGGGCGGTCGAAATCATATTCCGCGAGGAAAAGAACGATCAGGCCAAGCTCGCCCAGCGCGAAGCCGAGTACAAGGAAAAGTTCGCCAATCCGTTCGTCGCCGGCGCCCGCGGCTTCATCGACGACGTCATCATGCCGCACGCCACCCGCAAGCGGATCGCCCGCTCGCTGGCCATGCTGCGCGACAAGAAACTCGACAATCCGTGGCGCAAGCACGGCAACATTCCGCTTTGATTAGGATCCAGGATCGAGTTATCAGGATCGAGTGGGCGCCGGCTGACTAACAGCTCAAGCTCCTCGATCCTCGATCCTAAAAAAAGGACGAACACTTATGTTTACAAAGATTCTCATTGCCAACCGCGGCGAAATCGCCTGCCGCGTCATCAAGACCGCCCGCAAGATGGGCATCAAGACCGTTGCCGTCTATTCGGAAGCCGACAAGGACGCCCTGCACGTCGATCTGGCCGATGAAGCCGTCTGTATCGGCCCGGCTGCCTCGAAAGAGTCCTATCTGGTCATGGACAAGATCATCGCCGCCTGCAAGCAGACCGGTGCTCAGGCCGTCCACCCGGGCTACGGCTTCCTGTCCGAGAACGCCACCTTCTCCCGCCGTCTGGAAGAAGAAGGCATCAAGTTCATCGGCCCGAAGCACTACTCCGTCGCCAAGATGGGCGACAAGATCGAGTCCAAGAAGCTGGCCATCGAAGCCAAGGTCAATACCATCCCCGGTTACAACGACGCCATTTCCGGTCCGGACGAAGCGGTCAAGATCGCCCAGGGCATCGGCTACCCGGTGATGATCAAGGCCTCCGCCGGTGGCGGCGGCAAGGGTCTGCGCGTGGCCTACAACGATGCCGAGGCGCACGAAGGCTTCTCGTCCTGCGTCAACGAAGCCCGCAACTCCTTCGGCGACGACCGTGTCTTCATCGAAAAGTACGTGCTGGAACCGCGCCACATCGAAATCCAGGTGCTGGGCGACTCGCACGGCAACTACGTTTACCTGAACGAGCGTGACTGCTCGATCCAGCGCCGTCACCAGAAGGTCATCGAAGAGGCGCCGAGCCCCTTCGTCGACGCCGAAATGCGCAAGGCGATGGGCGAGCAGGCCGTGGCCCTGGCCCGCGCGGTGAATTACGAATCGGCCGGAACGGTCGAGTTCGTCGTCTCCGGTGCGACCAAGGAATTCTACTTCCTGGAAATGAACACCCGTCTGCAGGTGGAACACCCGGTCACCGAACTGATCACCGGCCTCGACCTGGTCGAGC
>CAZDRS010000567.1:0-1547 GCA_964507585.1 uncultured Dechloromonas sp. | reverse complement strand
TGATGCCGGCCTGGCTCGCCGCCCTGCTCACCCGGAAGATGCTGATCTGCATCTTCACCGGCTTCTCGTCGGGCCTGCCGCTCTACCTGCTGCTCAACCTGCTGCCGGCCTGGCTGCGCAGCGAAGGCGTCGACCTGAAGACCATCGGCTTCTTCGCGCTGATCCAGTTTCCCTATACCTGGAAATTCCTGTGGGCACCGCTGCTCGACCGTTTCAGCCTGCCCGGCTTCGGCCGCCGGCGCGGCTGGATGCTGCTCACCCAGATCGGCCTGTTGCTCGCCATCGGTTCGCTCGGCGGTTTCAATCCGAAGGAAAACATCTGGCCCATCCTGTGGCTGGCAACGCTGCTCTCGCTGCTCTCGGCCACCCAGGACATCGCCGTCGACGCCTTTCGCCGCGAAATCCTGAAAGACGAGGAACTCGGCCTCGGCAACGCCGTGCATGTGAACGCCTACCGCATCGCCGGCCTGGTGCCCGGCTCGCTGTCGCTGATCCTGGCCGACCGCCTGCCATGGAACGAGGTGTTCTGGATCACCGGCGCCTTCATGCTACCCGGCATGGCCATGGCCTGGCTGGTCAGCGAACCGGCCATCAAAGGTGTGCCGAAAACCTTGCGCCAGGCGGTCACCGAACCCTTCCACGAATTCATGGGCCGTCAGGGCTGGCGCGGCGCCGCCTTGGTGCTCGGCTTCATCTTCCTGTACAAGCTCGGCGACAGCCTGTGCACGGCCCTGGCGACGCCCTTCTACCTCGACATGGGCTTCACCAAGACCGATATCGGCCTGATCGCCAAACACGCCGGCCTGTGGCCCGCCGTGGTCGGCGCCCTGCTCGGCGGCCTGTGGATGGTCAAACTCGGCATCAACCGGGCGCTCTGGCTGTTCGGCATCGTACAACTGGTGTCGATTTTCGGCTTCGCCTGGCTGGCGGCACAAGGGCACTACGACAGCATCGGCGCCGGCGAGCGCATCGCGCTGGCCTTTGTCATCGGCCTCGAAGCGCTCGGCGTCGGCCTCGGCACCGCCGCCTTCGTCGCCTTCATCGCCCGTGCCACGCACCCGGCCTATACGGCAACCCAGATGGCCCTGTTCACCAGCCTGGCTGCCGTACCACGTACCTTCATCAACGCCTCGGCCGGCTGGCTGGTCGAACAACTCGGTTGGCTGAATTTCTTCTGGCTCTGTTCCGCCCTGGCCGTACCGGGCATGCTGCTCTTGCTGAAAGTGGCGCCGTGGAACGAATCGGTAACGGAGGCTAGTCGTCCCGCTTGAGCCGGCGGCGATCCAGCCACCAGGCGTATACCGGTAACAAAAGAACCGAGCCCGGCAACAGCAGGGCAATCAGGTAGGGCGACAAGTGCGCCACGCGGCGCAGGTGTGCGATCAACTGCACTTTTTCGGCGTCGCTCCAAGACTCGCCGTTGCGCGCCTTCATCAGTAGGGGCATGACACCCCGTGTTGCCATCAACTCAGCCAGTATCCGGCTTGCTTCGCGCCGCTGCGACGACACGATCTGCCGCCACCAGGCGGGCAGCACCGCCTCCCGGG
>CAZDRS010000566.1:0-1548 GCA_964507585.1 uncultured Dechloromonas sp. | reverse complement strand
CGAGCACGGTGATGGCTTCCTGCATGTGGTAGCGCACGCCCTGGCGGCCGTTGCGGGCGGCCTGCAGGTCGATCGGCAGCCTGTCCCATTCCGGCTGCTTGGCGCAGACGGAAGCCGGGCCGTAGGTTTCGGTCAGGCCGTACACATGGGTGATGTTGAAGCCCATGCGCTGGGCGCCTTCGATGATGGCGGCGGGAGGCGCGGCACCGGCGATCAGGCCGTTGACGGTGTGGGCTATGCCTTCGCGCAGGCTTTCCGGGGCGTTGATCATCATGCCGTAGACGATTGGCGCACCGCACATGTGGGTGACGGTGTGCTCCTTGATCAGGCCGAAGATCAGGGCCGGATCGACCTTGCGCAGGCAGACGCTGGTGCCGGCATTGGCAGCCAGCGTCCACGGGAAGCACCAGCCGTTGCAGTGGAACATCGGCAGCGTCCACAAATAGACCGAATGCGGCGGCATGCCCCAGGAGATGATGTTAGACGCCGAGTTCAGGTAGGCGCCACGGTGGTGATAGACCACGCCCTTCGGGTTGCCGGTGGTGCCGGAGGTGTAGTTCAGCGCGATGGCATCCCACTCGTCTTCCGGCAGTTGCCAGGCGAAATCGGGCGAGCCTTCGTTCAGGAAGGCCTCGTAGTCCTTCTCGCCGAGCTTTTCGCCTTCGGTGAAGTCCGGATCGAGGCTGTCGATGACCAGCGGCTTCGGCCCTTCGAGCAGTTCGAGCGCGGCCTTGATGACCTTGGAGAATTCGAGGTCGGTGATCAGCACCTTGGCTTCGCCGTGGGCCAGCATGAAGGCGATGGCTTCGGCGTCGAGACGGGTGTTCAGGGTGTTCAGCACGGCGCCGATCATCGGCACGCCGAAGTGGCACTCGAACATGGCGGCCGTGTTCGGCAGCATCACGGCCACCGTGTCGCCCTTGCCGATGCCGCGCCCCTTGAGGGCGGAGGCCAGCTGGCGGGCGCGGTCGTAGCTTTCCTTCCAGGTATATTGACGGGCACCCTGGATGACGGAAACGCGCTTGGGATAAATGAAGGCCGACCGTTCGATGAAGGTCAGCGGCGACAGCGGAACATAGTTGGCCGGATTCCGGTCCAGCCCTACGGTGTACGGGTTAACCACGGTAAATCTCCTCACGTTTGCTTGCCGAGTTTGCTGTTCTCGAAATGCAATTTGTCGCCGATCCGGGCTCTTTTTGGTGTGCCCCCGTAACCGTGCTTTTATTTTTTGAGGAGAATCGCAAAACACTCTTGCGTAACTATTGGCAGAATGTAACGAATCGTTACACCCCAAAACGCATCGTTACGCCTGCACTAGAATCGCCCGATGTCGCCCGAAACCGCCCCTTCCGAACCCAGCCAGCGCTACGACATGTTGCAGGCCGGACTCGACCTGCTCGACCAGGGCATTACCGTTTTCGACGGCGACCTGCGGCTGGTGGCGTGGAACCGTACCTTTCTCGAACTGCTCGAATTTCCCGACCATCTGGCCTATGTCGGCGCCCCCTTCGAGGGTTTCATCCGCTACAACGCCGAGCGCGGCGAATA
>CAZDRS010000565.1:0-1549 GCA_964507585.1 uncultured Dechloromonas sp. | reverse complement strand
CCCATGATGAAGGTCGAATCGCGGTCGAGATCCTTGTTCATGTTCAGGGCCAGGCCGAAGTCGGCGATCTTCGCTTCGTCGCCGTCGGTAACCATGATGTTGGCCGGCTTGATGTCGCGGTGGATGATGCCTTGCCGATAAGCGGCATCGAGCGCCATGCAGCATTTGAAGATGATGCCGATGACCCGGTGCATGGGCAGCAAGCGGTCGATCCGCGTGTGATCCTCCAGCGAGAAGCCCTTGACGTACTCCATTGCCAGGTAGGCGAAGTCCTTTTCGACGACCGCTTCGTAAACCTGAACGATATTCGGGTGATTCAGGCGCTTGGAAACCATCCCCTCGTTCTGGAACAGCTTGCGCATGCGGCGCGACATCGCCCCGCCATCGGCACCAAAACGAATGACCTTGACGGCAAGCTGGCGTTCGCTGTCCGGATCGTCGCAGAGGTAAACCGTGGCGGTTGCCCCCTTGCCCAACTCACGAACCACGCGATATTTGCCGATTGTTTCCATTCTCGATATCTGAGAAAAACGCAGGGAATCATCGTAGCACGGCGCCATACCGGCTGCCGTGCTTTCCTGTGCAAAGAAATGTGGTGCACGGGGCTTGAAACCGAAAACAACACCCCCAAATACCGAAAAGATTTTTTGGAGAAACGCGTATGTCCAACCCCGAAAACACCCAGGAAGCCATGCTGGGCAACGAACCCGCCATCGAACAACCGGCTGCTGCCGAAGCCGCGCCGGCCGACAACGTCGATACCATTCCCAGCATCGAGGAGCAGTTCAAGGCCCTCGAACTGAAGGCTGCCGAGCACTACGACGCCTGGCTGCGCGCCAAGGCCGAAGGCGAGAACATCCGCCGCCGCGCCCAGGAAGACATTTCCAAGGCCCACAAGTTCGCCGTCGAGAAGTTCGCCGGCGAACTGCTGGCCGTCAAGGACAGCCTGGAAGCCGCGCTGGCCGTACCGGAACAGACCGTCGACAGCTTCAAGTCCGGTGTCGAGCTGACCCTGAAGCAACTGGTTTCCGCCTTCGAGAAGAATGCACTGAACGAAGTCAGCCCGGCCGGCGAGAAGTTCGATCCGCACAAGCACCAGGCTATCGGCATGGTCGACTCCGAGCAGGAAGCCAACACCGTGGTGACCGTGCTGCAAAAAGGCTACACCATCGCCGACCGCGTGTTGCGCCCGGCCCTGGTCATGGTTGCCAAGGGCAAATAAACACTTGAAATCGAGGGCATCGCCCTCAACTCACGAACATCAGCAATTTACCTATCAAGGAACGAATCATGGGCAAGATCATCGGTATCGACCTCGGCACCACCAACTCCTGCGTCGCCATCATGGAAGGCGGCCAGCCGAAGGTTATCGAAAACGCGGAAGGCGCGCGCACCACCCCGTCCATCATCGGCTACACCGAAGACGGTGAAATCCTGTGCGGCGCCCCGGCCAAGCGCCAGGCCGTCACCAACCCGAAGAACACGCTGTACGCCGTCAAGCGCCTGATCGGCCGCCGCTTCGAGGAAAAGGAAGTGCAGAAGGACATCG
>CAZDRS010000564.1:0-1551 GCA_964507585.1 uncultured Dechloromonas sp. | reverse complement strand
CCCCCTTCGAGCCAGAATGGGAAGGCTATGTGACGCTGGAGTTCTCCAACACCACCCCGCTGCCGGCCAAGATCTACGCCGGCGAGGGCTGTGCCCAGGTGCTGTTCTTCGAGTCCGACGAAATCTGCGAAACCTCGTACAAGGATCGTGGCGGCAAGTACCAGGGGCAGGAAGGCGTCACCCTGCCCAAGATCTGACGTCATCCGGTAACAGAAACGACATATTCTTCGACCCGCTGCGGCGGGTCGCCGCTTTTTGAGGATTGAATCCCATGCGCTTCCACTTCCCCGTCATCATCATCGACGAAGACTTCCGTTCGGAAAACGCCTCCGGCCTGGGTATCCGCGCCCTGGCCGAAGCCATCGAGAAGGAAGGCCTGGAGGTGCTGGGCGTGACCAGCTACGGCGACCTGTCCTCCTTCGCCCAGCAGCAGAGCCGCGCCTCGGCCTTCATCCTGTCGATCGACGACGAGGAACTGGCCCTGGAGCCGGAAGAAACGCTGCAGGAACTGCGCGCCTTCGTCGGCGAAATCCGCCACAAGAACGCCGAGATCCCGATCTTCCTGCACGGCGAAACGCGCACCTCGCGCCACATCCCGAACGACATCCTGCGCGAACTGCACGGCTTCATCCACATGCACGAGGACACGCCGGAGTTCATCGCCCGCAATATCAAGCGTGAGGCTAACGCCTACCTCGACAGCCTGCCGCCGCCCTTCTTCCGCGCCCTGACGCATTACGCCGCCGACGGCTCGTATTCCTGGCACTGCCCCGGCCACTCGGGCGGCGTCGCCTTCCTGAAGTCGCCGGTCGGCCAGATGTTCCACCAGTTCTTCGGTGAGACCATGCTGCGCGCCGACGTGTGCAACGCGGTCGAGGAACTCGGCCAGTTGCTCGACCACACCGGGCCGGTTGCCGCGTCAGAGCGCAACGCGGCACGTATTTTCAACTGCGACCACCTGTACTTCGTCACCAACGGCACGTCGACGTCGAACAAGATCGTCTGGCACTCGACCGTTGCGCCGGGCGACATCGTGGTGGTGGATCGCAACTGCCACAAGTCGGTGCTGCACTCGATCATTATGACCGGCGCCATCCCGGTCTTCCTGATGCCGACCCGTAACAACTTCGGCATCATCGGCCCGATCTCGAAGAGCGAATTCGCCTGGGAGAACATCCAGAAGAAGATCGACGCCAACCCGTTCATCACCGACAAGACGGCCAAGCCGCGCGTGCTGACCATCACCCAGTCGACCTACGACGGCGTGCTGTACAACGTCGAGGACATCAAGGAAATGCTCGACGGCAAGATCGATACGCTGCACTTCGACGAAGCCTGGCTGCCGCACGCTGCCTTCCACGATTTCTACGGCGATTACCACGCCATCGGCGCCGACCGCCAGCGCTGCAAGGAGTCGATGGTCTTCGCCACGCAATCGACCCACAAGCTGCTGGCCGGCCTCAGCCAAGCGTCGCAAATCCTGGTTCAGGACTGCGAGGAGCGCAAGCTCGACCGCGACGCCTTCAACGAGGCCTACCTGATGCATACCTC
>CAZDRS010000563.1:0-1553 GCA_964507585.1 uncultured Dechloromonas sp. | reverse complement strand
CACCAACAACATTAAACATACGGCCCATGGTTTCATCACCAACAGGTACTGTAATAGGTGCGCCAGTTGCAATAACGTCGTGGCCTCTACTCAATCCATCAGTGCTATTTAGTGCAACAGCACGAACAGTGTTTTCGCTAAGATGTTGAGCTACTTCTAAAAATAAATTATTACCATGTAGATCAACCCTTAATGCATCATATATATTTGGCAAATCGCCATCTTTAGATTCGGCATCAACAACTAAACCTACCACCTGGGTTATTTTGCCTTTTTGTTCCACTGCTGTATTCATTTATTCCTCCGATTATTCATCTTTATCAATATCATTATTTTATTGCTTCTGCACCAGCGGATATTTCAGCCAGTTCTTGGGTTATGCCGGCCTGGCGGGCATTGTTATACGCCAAAGTCAGATCATCAATTAAATCACTAGCGTTGTCGGTAGCATTTTTCATGGCTAACATACGCGAGGCATGTTCGCTAGCTAGTGATTCGAGTATACATTGTGTAAGTTTCGCTTCTACATATCGCCTCGTAACTAACTCTAAAATAACTTCAGCTCTAGGTTCAAAGGTCCGACCATCTGGCACTTTTGAAACTGTGCTGGCTAGTGGTAACAATTTCTCAACAATAGTGTCTTGTTTAACTGTAGATATAAAGCGCGTATATGTCACAAACACTTCGTCAACTTCGCCATTTTCAAATAACTGGATAGCTTCGGCTAGTACCGGCTGGGCAAGTTCAACATCTACACTGTCTACGGTCATAGGATAGGATGCTATTTCATCAACCTCATCAATATTCCATTTATCATCTTTGCCATTTATTTTGGCAACAAAAAGTGATGCATAGCGACCAACACTAATGATTTTATGCAAACTACTGCCTTCTTTTAGATGTTTTACCATTGCTTTAATGATATTACTGTTGTATGCACCCGCTAAACCGCGGTCACTACTAATCACGATAGTCAGTGATTTCTTTGGTGGGCGCATGACAAACAATCCTGAACCCTGAGCCTCTTTTGAATAAGCAAGTTCGCCTATTAGCTTCCCAGAAGCTTCCAAATAAGCCCGTGGTTGCAGAGCAGATTCTTGTGCTTTACGCAGTTTACTCGCAGCAACCAACTGCATGGCTTTAGTAATCTGTTTAGTATTTGTAACAGATTTGATGCGGTGCTTTATGCCTTGTTGTGCAGCCATGGTTTATTTAGTTTTATCTCCGTTACCAATGCTTTTTGCTACGGTTTCTGCTAGTTCTGAGATAATTTTCAAGTCTTCTTTTTCTGGTTTGATACCTTTGTCAAGACTATCATACAGCTTTGAATGTGATTTCTTGACAGTACCAACTAGTTGTCGAGCGGCTGGCTGAACATTGGATTCAGCTAAATGATCAAATGACCCGCTAGTTGCTCCAATAAGTGTAATAACTTGCTCAGCAACGCTAAGTGGTTGGTATTGTTTTTGTTTTAGAACCTCGGTCAATAACCGCCCACGAGCAATACGCTTTTTAGTATCTTCATCAAGATCACTGGCAAACTGCGCAAAGCT
>CAZDRS010000562.1:0-1570 GCA_964507585.1 uncultured Dechloromonas sp. | reverse complement strand
CGGCGCAGGGGCCGATGTGGCGGCCGATGAACTCGTCGTGCTGTTCAAGGGCGGAGAGGGGGAGGTTGCTCATGTCGGGTTCGATCTCGCGAATGGGATGGAACGAAATTGGATCTCAGCAAGGCAAAAGCCCGGCACCACCAAGGTGCACCGGGCTTTCGAGGCAAAGGCCTGGCTGAATTAAGTGGCGTCGGCGACGGCCTGGTAGGCAGCGGCGTCGAGCAGGGCGTCGACGTCGGCCATGTTGTCCGGGGTCATCTTGAACAGCCAAGCGGCGTAGGCGTCGGCATTGACCGATTCCGGCGCGTCGGCGGCGGCCTGGTTCACTTCGGTGACGGTGCCGCCGATCGGGGCGTAGACGTCGGCCGCGGCCTTGACCGATTCAACGACGGCGATTTCCTTGTCCTTGGCGTAATGGGCGCCGACTTCCGGCAGTTCGACGAAAACGAGGTCGCCCAGGGCTTCCTGAGCGTGGTCGGTGATGCCGATGGTGACGGAACCATCTTCATTCTTCAGAACCCACTCGTGGGAGGCGGCGTACTTGAGGTTGGACGGAACGTTGGACATGGTTTTCTCCTGATAGTGGGGTATTTATTGCACTGCCTTGCCGTTGCGGGCAAAGACGGGTTTGGTGACCTTGGCCTTGAGTAGCTTGCCGCGGATATCGACCTGCACTTCGTCGCCGATCTGCACGCCCATGGGCAGGCGGGCCAGCGCGATGGATTGTTGCAGCGTCGGCGAGAAGGAACCGGAGGTGATTTCGCCTTCGCCCTGGGCGGTGACGACCTTCTGGTGGCCGCGCAGCACGCCCTTGTCGAGCAGGATCAGGCCGAGGAACTGCTTTTGCTGGCCGTTGGCGGCCAAAGCGGCACGGCCGACGAAGTCGCGCTCGTCCTTCATGGCGACGGTCCAGGCCAGGCCGGCGTCGAGCGGCGACACGGCTTCGTCCATGTCCTGGCCGTAGAGGTTCATGCCGGCTTCGAGGCGCAGCGTGTCGCGGGCGCCCAGGCCGCAGGGGGCGACGCCGGCGTCTTTCAGCTTGTTCCACAGGCTTTCGGCCTCGCCGGCCGGCAGCATGATTTCGTAGCCGTCTTCGCCGGTGTAGCCGGTGCTGGCGATGAAATACTGATCGACTTCGGCGGCGAAGAAGGCCTTCAAGCCTTCTGTCGCGGCCTTGGCCTGCGGCAGCACCGACCAGACCTTGGCGCGGGCGTTCGGGCCTTGCACGGCGATGATGCCGAGGGCGTTGTCGCCGTCGCGGCGCTGGGTGATGGTCACGTCCATCTTCCATTCGGCGGCCTTGGCCTGCATCCAGGCCAGATCCTTCTCGGCGGTGCCGGCATTGACCACGATGCGGAAGCGGGTGTCGGTCAGGAAGTAGATGATCAGGTCGTCGATGACGCCGCCGGCCTCGTTGAGCATGGCGGAGTAGAGTGCCTTGCCTGAGACGGTCAGCTTGGCGACATCGTTGGCGACGAGGCGGGAGAGGAAGGGGCGGCAATCGGCGCCGACCACATCGACCGGGCACATGTGCGACACGTCGAACATGCCGCAATCGTTGCGCACGGCG
>CAZDRS010000561.1:0-1572 GCA_964507585.1 uncultured Dechloromonas sp. | reverse complement strand
GCATGAAGGTCAAGCAGGTGGCGACCGGCAAGACGCTGTCGATCAACAACGCCATTACCTTCATGGCGCGTGACCGCTCGACGGCCGATGAGGCGTGGTCGGGCGACATCATCGGTATCCCCAACCACGGCACCATCCGCCTGGGCGAAACCTTCTCGGAAGGCGAAGACCTGCGTTTCACCGGCATTCCGTCCTTTGCGCCGGAAATGTTCCGCCTGGCGCGTATCGGCAATCCGCTGAAGATCAAGCAGTTGCAGAAAGGCCTGCACCAGTTGGCGGAGGAGGGCGCGACCCAGTTGTTCCGGCCGATTTCCGGTTCCGACATGATCCTCGGCGCGGTTGGCGCGCTGCAGTTCGACGTGGTGGCGCACCGCCTGGAACACGAATACGGCGTGCAGGTGATTTTCGAGAGCTACAACTGTTCGACGGCACGCTGGATCACTGGCGATGCGGCCGAACTGCGCCAGCTGTCCGAACGCTACAGCGCCAACGTCGCGCTGGATGGCGCCGACGATCCGGTTTATCTGGCGCCGAACAACGTCTATCTCAACATGGTCAAAGAGAAGTATCCGAACCTGCGCTTCCTCGAAGCGCGCGAGGTAGCCTAAATGACCGTCCGGGTTCAGGAAGCCGATTTCGATGTCGGCACCGAGCTAGCCTTGCTGCGGGCCAACGACGCCCGTGTCGGTGCGCTGGCCAGTTTCCTCGGTCTGGTGCGCGATATCAACGACGGTGCCAGCGTTTCGGAAATGACCCTGGAGCATTACCCTGGGATGACCGAAAAGGCGCTTGAAGCCATCGTCGCCGAGGCCAGGGGGCGCTGGGATATTTACGATGCGCTGGTCATCCACCGCGTCGGGCCGCTCAAGCCTTGCGACCAGATCGTGCTGGTCGCGGTGACCAGCGCGCATCGCGGCGAAGCCTTCGCGGCCTGCGAGTTCATCATGGACTACCTGAAGACGCGCGCACCGTTCTGGAAAAAGGAAGACACCCCGGGTGGCGGCCGCTGGGTGGATGCCCGCGAGACCGACGACAGCGCCGCGGCGCGCTGGGCAGCGGGCGAATGAATATCGCCCGAGGGCGGTGCCCGCAAACATGAAAACGGGGCCGGAAGGCCCCGTTTTGCATCGTCCGGCCTGACCGGGTTCAGGTACGGAACTGCGCTACTGTCTGGTGCAGCGCGGCCGACAGGTTTTGCAGGTGGCGGGCGGCGTCGGCGGTGTGGCGCACGGCGGCGGCGCTTTCTTCGGACATCTGGGCGATGGTTTCCAGCTTTTGGGCGATTTCGTTGCTGGCCATGCTTTGTTCGGCAATCGATTCCGAAATGCCGTTGACCACCTCGGTGACGCGCCGGGCACCATCGCGGATCAGGTTGATCGAGTCGCCGGCACGATTGGCCAGTTCGACACCGCTACCGACCTGCTCGACACCTGCCTGCATGCTGCTCACGGCGTTGCGTGTGCCGGCCTGGATCTTGGCGACCATGTCGGTGATCTCGGTGGTCGACAGGCCGGTGCGTTCGGCCAGCTTGCGCACCTCGTCGGCGACAACGGCAAAACCGCGCCCTTGCTC
>CAZDRS010000560.1:0-1578 GCA_964507585.1 uncultured Dechloromonas sp. | reverse complement strand
ATGGAGGTGCAGCATGAGCCTGACCTTTACGCTCGACGGCAAGACCATTCCCTTCACCGAGGGGCAGACCATCATCCAGGCCGCCAGCGCAGCCGGGGTGTTCATCCCGCACCTGTGCTACCACCCGGAATTCAAGCCGCATGGCTCGTGCAAGTTGTGCACGGTCAAGGTCAATGGCCGCCATACCGCCTCCTGCACCATGCGCGCCGCAGCCGGCATGGTGGTGGAGAGCGATACCGAGGAAATCAATGCCGAACGCCGGGCGCTGACCCAGATGCTGTTCGTCGAGGGCAACCATTTCTGCCCGTCGTGCGAAAAGAGCGGCAACTGCCAGTTGCAGGCCACCGCCTACCATCTGGGCATGATGAGCCCGCATTACGACCACTTTTTCCCGAGCCGGCCGGTCGACGCCTCGCACCCGGAGGTGCTGCTCGACTTCAATCGCTGCATCCTGTGCTCGCTGTGCGTGCGGGCCAGCCGCGATGTGGATGGCAAGAACGTCTTTGCGCTGTCCGGGCGTGGTATCAGGACGCACCTGATCGTCAATGCCAAATCCGGCCAGTTGGGCGACACTGATTTCACGCTGGACGATAAGGCAGCGCAGGTCTGCCCGGTCGGGGTGATCCTCAAGAAGCGGCGGGGCTTCGCCGTGCCGATCGGCGAGCGGAAATACGACAAGGCGCCGATTTCGGAAACCGTGACGGAGGGCAAGTGAGATGAGCGACAAGAAGAAGCTCAAGGTCGCGACGACCTCGCTGGCCGGCTGTTTCGGCTGCCACATGTCCTTTCTCGATATCGACGAGCGCTTGTTCACGCTGCTTGAGCACATCGAGTTCGACCGTTCGCCGCTGACCGACATCAAGCACTGCAGCCCGGACTGCGACATCGGCATCATCGAGGGCGGCCTGTGCAATGCCGAGAACGTGCATGTCCTGCGCGAGTTTCGCCAGAACTGCAAGATCCTGATCGCCATGGGCGCCTGCTCGATCAACGGCGGCCTGCCGGCCCAGCGCAACCACCTGCCGCTGACCACCATCCTCGAAGAGGTCTATCACACCAGCCCGGGGCTGGCCAACGGCATGATTCCGAACGACCCGGAACTGCCGCTGCCGCTCAACCAGGTGCATCCGATCCACGAGGTGGTCAAGGTCGATTACTTCATCCCCGGCTGCCCGCCTTCCGGCGATGCGATCTGGAAGGTGCTGACCGACCTGCTGGCCGGCAGGGAGCCGGAACTGGGCCACGGCCTGATGCACTACGACTGATGAGGGGCTGAAATGCCGATGTTTTCAACACGGATGGCGCAGATGACGCGGATTGACGCGGATAAAGGCGCTACTACTGGGTTTGATCCGCGTTCTTCTGTGTTGATCCGCAGAATCCGCGTTAACGCTTTTGATCGGTGAATCATCATGACTTACCAACTGGAAACTGCCGCCCATCCCGAAACCCTGCGCCGCGTCGCCATCGACCCGGTGTCGCGCGTCGAGGGCCACGGCAAGGTAACCATCCTGCTCGACGACCAGAACAAGGTGCATCAGGTGCGCCTGCACATCGTCGAATTCCGCGGCTTCGAGA
>CAZDRS010000559.1:0-1584 GCA_964507585.1 uncultured Dechloromonas sp. | reverse complement strand
TGTAAATGATTTTTGACTTTCCACCAGCCATGAATATCCCCTTGCGTTGGATTGAATTATTAGGGCCGAGGGCAACCATCGACCCTTTGTGAAGCGGATTGCACAAGCAAAACATTGAGAGTATCGGCCGCCATCGCATCTCAGTCAACGAAATGCCGTTTCACATTACGATTTCGCTGCAAATTCATACACATCCACGCGCTTGGCCGGTGCTAATATCCGATGCAGCTCTCCGGCTCGCTCAACCATGAAAATCTCCGTCGGCCTGTACGGCACCAACGCCCACCAGATTGCCCTGGCCATGATCCAGGGTTTCAACAAGCACTACACCCTGTTCCGGCAAACCAGCCGCGAAGCCAGGACACGCTTCGAGCAAGGCGACTGGCTGGGGGTGCATAAGGCGGTCAAGGAGCGCATCCGCTTCTACGACGATCGGGTCGACGAATGTGTCGAGCGCCTGCGCAACGAATTCGATGCCGCTTCGATCGACGATGCGACCTGGCAGCAGGTCAAGCTGCTCTACATCGGCCTGCTGCTCAACCACAAGCAGCCGGAACTGGCCGAGACCTTCTTCAATTCGGTGACGACCAAGATCCTGCACCGCAATTATTTCCACAACGACTTCATCTTCGTCCGCCCAACCATCTCGACCGAGAACATCGAGGGCGAGGAGAGCCCGACCTACCGCAGCTATTACGCCAAGGAAGAAGGCCTGCGCGGCGCTGTCCGCGAAATCATCGGCGACTTCGGCTGGCATCGCCCCTTCGCCGACCTGGAGCGCGATGTCGAGCATATCTACCAGGCCGTGCACCGTTTCCTGAACGGCATGCCGCGCCGCGAGGTCAATTTCCAGATTCAGGTGCTGGCCTCGGCCTTCTATCGCAACAAGGCCGCCTACATCATCGGCAAGGCCATCAATGGGGCGACCGAATACCCCTTTGCCATCCCGGTTCTGCACGACGCCGAAGGCAAGCTGTACGTCGACACCATCCTGCTCGACGCCTGGCGCATCGGCCTGCTCTTCTCGCTGTCGCGCGCCTACTTCATGGTCGATATGGAAGTGCCCTCCGGCTACGTGCAATTCCTGCGCTCGATCATGCCGGCCAAGCCGCGTTCCGAGATCTACATCATGCTCGGCCTCGGCAAGCAGGGCAAAACGATGTTCTTCCGCGATTTCATCTACCACCTGCACCACTCGGAAGACCAGTTCATCATGGCGCCGGGCATCCGCGGCCTGGTCATGCTGGTCTTCACGCTGCCCTCGTACCCCTACGTCTTCAAGATCATCAAGGATGTCTTCGGCAGCTCGAAGGAGATGGATCAGGCCACCGTCAAGCGCAAGTTCCTGATGGTCAAGCAGGTCGATCGCGTCGGGCGCATGGCCGACACGCTGGAATTCTCCAACGTGATGTTCCCCTTGAAGCGCTTCGACGATGAGGTGCTCGACGAACTGCGCCGGCTTGCCCCGAGCAAATTCGAGGTCGATGGCGACCAGCTGATCATCAAGCACCTGTACATCGAACGCCGCATGGAGCCGCTCAACATCCACCTCGACCGCATGGACAAGAGCAACAACGTCGAGGG
>CAZDRS010000558.1:0-1585 GCA_964507585.1 uncultured Dechloromonas sp. | reverse complement strand
GCCCCGGTGGCGGAATCGGTAGACGCAGCGGATTCAAAATCCGCCGCCGAAAGGTGTGCCAGTTCGAGTCTGGCCCGGGGCACCAGTTACGACAAATCGGCTTTCCTGACGGAAGGCCGTTTTTGTTTCCTGCTTGCAATTCCAGCGGATTCCAGCCCATGTCGTTGACCGTCGACGACTTCGACTTCCCCCTCCCTCCCGAACTGATCGCCCAGCATCCGGCCGCTGAACGTACCGGCAGCCGGCTGTTGCACGTACGCGGCGCTCAACACATCGACCGCCGTTTTGCCGACCTGCCGACCCTGCTCAAGGCCGGCGATCTCTTGATATTCAACGACACCCGGGTGATCAAGGCGCGCTTCTTCGGCGTCAAGGAAAGCGGCGGGCGCGTCGAGATCATGCTCGAACGGATTATCGACGCCACGCATGCCATCTGCCAGATTCGCGCCAGCAAGGCACCGAAGGCGGGCAGCAAGCTGATCCTGGCCGATGCCTTCACGGTGACCATGACCGGCCGAGCCGGTGCCGATGGCGACTTCTTCGTGCTGGAACTGGCTGAGGGCGGCGATTTCTGGGAACTGGCCGAGCAATACGGCAAACTGCCGCTGCCGCCCTACATCGAGCACCCGGCCGAAGGGGCCGACGAGACGCGTTACCAGACGGTCTATGCCCGCCAACCGGGCGCCGTTGCTGCCCCCACCGCCGGCCTGCACTTCGACGAGGCGATGCTGGGCACGTTGCGCGCCATGGGGGTCGATACGGCCTTCCTGACCCTGCATGTCGGCGCTGGCACCTACCGGCCGATGCGTGTCGAGAAAATTGCCGACCACCGGATGCACAGCGAGCGTTTCGAAATTCCGCAGGCGACGGCCGATGCAATTAACCGTACCCGCGCCGCGGGCGGTCGCGTCATCGCCGTTGGCACGACCAGCCTGCGCGCCCTCGAATCGGCAGGCAACCCGGACGGCACGGTGCGCGTCGGCGGAGCCGAAACCGACATCTTCATCACGCCCGGCTACCGCTTCCAGGTTGTCGATCGCCTGATCACCAACTTCCACCTGCCGAAATCGACGCTGCTCATGCTGGTTTCGGCCTTTGCCGGCTACGACAACATCCGTGCCGCCTACGCCCATGCGGTAGCCGAACGCTACCGTTTCTTCAGCTATGGCGACGCCATGCTCCTGGAAAAGACCGATGCAGTTTGAACTCCTGAAAACCGATGGCGCCGCCCGCCGCGGCACGCTGACGCTGAACCACGGCGTCGTCCAGACTCCCGTTTTCATGCCGGTCGGCACCTACGGTACGGTCAAGGCGATGACGCCGCAATCGCTGAACGACATTGGCGCCCAGATCTGCCTCGGCAACACCTTCCACCTGTGGCTGCGGCCGGGCATGGATGTCATCCACGCCCACCAGGGCCTGCACGATTTCATGCAGTGGCAGAAGCCGATCCTGACCGACTCCGGCGGCTTTCAGGTCTTTTCGCTGGGTGCCCTGCGCAAGATCACCGAGGAAGGCGTCAAGTTCAGCTCGCCGCACGACGGCGCCAAGCTTTTCCTGTCGCCGGAAATCTCGATGCAGATCC
>CAZDRS010000557.1:0-1585 GCA_964507585.1 uncultured Dechloromonas sp. | reverse complement strand
CTGACCGCCGGCATCGTGCTCGGCACCAAGGTGCCCATCGTGCTGACCAGCCGCGCCGACAGCGCCGAAACCCGAACCGCATCGTGCGTCATCGCCGCACTGATCGCCCACGCCAACCGCAAGAACGGAACCATCTGAAAATGAAGCAAGGAATCCTGACGATCAACGCCGGATCGTCCTCCATCAAGTTCGCCCTCTTCCCGCTCGACCACCCGATTTCCCCGGAAGCCGAAGTCTCCGGCCAAATCGACGGCATCGGTGCCGAAATCACCAAGATGGTCGCCAAGAATAAGGCCGGTGAGCGCATCGCCGACCAGTTGCTCGAAGGCGGCAAGGTCAGCCATGCCCAGGCCTTCGACGCCCTGCTCAAGTGGTTCACCGCCAGCCACGCCAACTGGCAGATCGTCGCCGTCGGCCATCGCGTCGTGCATGGCGGCGAGCGCTATTCGAAGCCGACGCTGATCGACGATACGGTGCTCGGCCACCTGCAGAGCTTCATCCCGCTTGCCCCGCTGCACGAACCGCACAACGTCGCCGGCATCATCGCGCTGCAGGCCCTGCTGCCGACCGTGCCGCAAATCGCCTGCTTCGACACCGCCTTCCACCGCAGCCAGCCGGAAGTGGCCCAGACCTTCGGCCTGCCGCGCCAGATCACGGCCGAGGGCATCAAGCGCTACGGCTTCCACGGCCTGTCCTACGAGTACATCGCCCGCGCCCTGCCGCAGCACTCCGGCCGCGCCACCGGCCGCGTCGTCGTCGCCCACCTCGGCAACGGCGCCAGCATGGCGGCCATGGTCGACCGCAAGTGCGTCGCCACCACACTCGGCTTCTCGACCATCGACGGCCTGGTCATGGGCACCCGCTGCGGCAACCTCGACCCCGGCGTCATCCTGCACCTGATGGAAACCAAGAACCTGTCGGTCAAGGACATGACCCGGATGCTCTACAAGGAATCCGGCCTGCTCGGCGTCTCCGGCCTCAGCCAGGACATGCGCACCCTGCTCGCCAGCGACAAGCCGGAAGCCGACGAAGCGGTCAACCTGTTCTGCTACCGCATCGCCCGCGAACTCGGCTCGCTGGCCGCCGCAGCCGGCGGCCTCGATGCACTGGTGTTCACCGGCGGCATCGGCGAACACGCCGCCGAAGTGCGCCGCCGCGTCTGCCTGCAATCGGAGTGGCTGGGCATCCGCGTCAATCCGGAAGCCAACGCCCGCCACGAACTGCGCATCTCGGCCGGCAACAGCAGCGTCGACGTGCTGGTCATCCCAACCAATGAAGAATGGATGATGGCGCACCACGCACAGACCCTGCTCGGCCTGTAAAAAAATATTTTTTCTTCATAAGCCCCGGTAACGAAAGTTGCCGGGGCTTTGTTTTTCCGGGCTTTTTCCGAAGCATGACAAATCGATCCAACGGCACGCACAACACCCCGTATATAGTCAACGGATTGTATCGACCCACTAGATATAGTAGATTCGCTCCATTCGAAAACTAATAGCCAGATAATCGAGAGGAGCCTTGATGAGCAAAATCGCCGAGCAGCTTTCACTGACCGATATTCCCGCACCGCCCGAATTCGCCCCCC
>CAZDRS010000556.1:0-1594 GCA_964507585.1 uncultured Dechloromonas sp. | reverse complement strand
AAATTGTAGATTTTTTAAAATTACGTGGTCTATCCTTTTTAATAGGTTGTTTAATTGATCTGCTCATAAATATCTTTTGTAAACTTTACCTCCAATCCAAAGGTTATATGAATTTACTCTAAGGACATTGTATTTCACTTGGGCTTCAATTTCTTTTAAAAATCAAATTTAATTTTATTGAAACATTCATACTTTCCTACAAACTCCAATTTTGGTATATAACTATTATCTTTATTCTTTTTTTTCATTTCCGTTTCTAAATCATAACATTTATTGCAGTTTTCTTCTGTAAGTTCTTGAAATTCATATAATTGTATAATTTTATAATTATAAGGTAATGCTTTTTTATGAGAAAATCTATACTCTACTTTTTTATAAGTTCTTCCTATTTTATAAAATTCTTCCTCTTCATTCCAACATTTGATTATATACACTTTGAATGAGTCAAACTTTTTTGATTTTTTAGCAGCATTAAACCAATCAATTTTTGTCCATCCTGTAGGATTTTCAGAATTATATTTTAGTACATTAATACGTCCACAAAATTGACATCCACTACCATTCAAATGAGTATTAGAAACTTGTTCAAACTCTCCATGAATAGGACATATAATTTTTATACTTTTATTACCTGTTGTATATGTAGCATTTGAATAATCATATTTAAAATTATGTACAATATTTGCTTTTTCTATGAAAATATTTAATGACCTTGTTTTATTTTTTGATTGTTTTAATTTACCACATTTTGGACAACCATTCATCTGTAAATGTTTATCTGGTAATTGCAAAAATTCTCCATGTTTTTTACATATTATAGTTATATAAGATTTCATATCTAAATATAAAACTTTGCTATAATCATATTTATCTCCATGAATTTTAGTTGCTTGATTAATAAAATATTCATTCTTATTGATTGCTGTTTGAATAGTTGGAATGTTACCAATCATTAATCCAAATTTGTCAACTTTACAAATTCCATAGACATCTTCAACTAAAACATATTTTGTTTTTTCAAAACTTAAAATTTTTAATTTACTGAATGGAAATTTTTTAAAAAATAATTCTTTGTATTGTTCTAATGTTCTCATTTATTCAAAGATAATTAAAATAATCAACATTATTAAATTTTTCCCTTAAAAAATCTACCTAAAATATTACTATTCCAAGAATTAGAATCAAACAAAACATTATTTATAAATAAATAATGAGTTTCCCAATAAGAAAGTTCTGTTTTCGATTTACAAAACATTAATATTTCCCTTCTGACTTTTTTTACATCAATATTTTTTAAATGTAAAATTAAATTTTTATTAGAACCATAATAACTTAACCATTTACTATCTACTTGTTCAATTTTTATTTTCTTTCTTGTACCTACTTTTTCTTTTTTCGTTAATAATGTTTTCTTTTTATGAAAAAAAACTTTCTTACCATAATAATAACTATTATCAGGTAAAGTTATTTTATATATAAATCCTATATATCCTTCAGGAGGACTTTTTAAACACTCTCCATTATAATACCAGCAATTTTCTACCATGTTACAATAATTTTAGTTAAACAATCTCTTTCTATTTCATTTACATCA
>CAZDRS010000555.1:0-1601 GCA_964507585.1 uncultured Dechloromonas sp. | reverse complement strand
TGCCTTTGGAGCCATGACAACTTTAATGCTTATGTTCACTCAGCACGTCAGAGGTCGTATCACCGCCAATACCGACACGCAAATGCGTTCCGTAGTTTGGCCAGAGTATGACATCTGGGCTGGACGAGCTAGATACTTCGACCACTACTTTGAGAAATTCGGAACCAGTATAAAAGCGCAAGATGCAAGTGTTTCTGAGAACTGGCGTTTTGATACAGTTACTTGGAGTGAGAATAGTCCAGCAGCAATGTCAGGACTTCACAACTATGGCAAAGCAATCGTGGTCGTATTCGAGGAAGCAGCTGGTATTCCAGCAAAGGTTTGGGAATATGCCAACGGTGCGATGACTGACGTTGACACGATCAAAGTCTGGATGGCTTTTGCTAACTCGGATGACCCTGACTCACAGTTTGAACAGAATATGAATAATGTGAATTGGAAGTCTAGACGTATCGACACTCGTACACTTAAACACGTCTCGAAAGACTTCGTAAGTGAGCTATTAGCTGACTGCGGAGGAAATGAAGATGCTGATGACTTTAGGATTCGTGTCCGAGGTCTACCACGCAAATCAAATGCTGACAGTATTATAAGTGCAGAGCGAGTCGCAAACGCATTAGCAAGACCTGTGAACTTTCCAAGTCAGGTAGCTTTACCATGTGTAATGACTGCCGACTTAGCTTGGCGTGGAGGAGACTATTGTGCGATTTGGATTCATCAAGGTAATTCAGCAATGCTGGTTGCGTATTATAAACTGAGTGCAGACGATGGAACCAATCACGTTTACACTTATCAGAAAATGTGTGCGCTTGAGAAAGAGTACAAAGTTGACTATGTGTTAATAGATCAGGCCGAAGGTACTGCGGTTTATTCGATGGCTCAGGCAGCTTATAAACATAATTGGGAACTTGTATCATTTGCATCAGCACCAAACGACACGGCTGAGTTCAGAGACTCGCAGTATCAGAATATGCGTGCGCAGATGTACTACGAAGGAAATAAATGGCTTGGTCAAGGTGGCTGCATTGGTTCTGTAAATCCTGACTGGATTCCTAAAATTCAAAAAGAATTGACGGTGACTAAAGGTATCAGAAATAAAACGACATTAAAAAAACAAGCCGAACCAAAAGAAGACATCAGATTCAGAGCTGGGTTTTCACCAGACGTTGCCGATGGATTCGTGTTAAGGTTCAGTAGAGTTTTCTATGATCGTCAACCTGAGAACATGAGCGATGAGCTTCGTGATCTTCACGGATTCAACCAAGAACCAGAGGAGTACAACCCTTATGAAAATTACTAAAATGAATTTTGAAAATGTCCAAGGTGATGAAATTAATTATTGTTTGAAGATCGCCGACATTTTAAATGAGCGATACAATTATAACTCAGAGTACGACATTTTAAGTGCCAAAGCTGAAGAAGCTACGGTGTTTTTTGCTCGTGGTAAAGATAACCAAATTAAAGGAATCTTGGTTGTTACCGACCATTATGATGTCTTTACTGGTGAGACTTGCCTGTACCAAAGGCTGTTTTACGGTGACACACCAAGGGCATCTAGCGCACTGTTTAAACATTTTGTTGACTACGGCAAAAGTCTTGGT
>CAZDRS010000554.1:0-1608 GCA_964507585.1 uncultured Dechloromonas sp. | reverse complement strand
TCGGCCCGCCAGTTCGGCCGCAACGACCTGCTCGCCTCGGTCTGGCAGATCCTGGAAGAAACCGGCCTGCCGCCGCGCCTGCTCGAACTGGAAATCACCGAAGGCCTGCTCATCGCCGACCCGGCAGCCGCCGCCGACCTGATCCGCGGCCTGCACTTCGCCGACATCAAGACGGCGCTCGACGACTTCGGCACCGGCTACTCGTCGCTCGCCTACCTGAAGACCTTCCCGCTCAACCGCCTGAAGATCGACCGCACCTTCGTGCGCGACCTGCCGCACAACGCCAGCGACCGGGCCATCGCCAACACCATCATCACGCTCGGCCACCAGTTGTCGATGGAAGTTCTGGCCGAAGGCGTGGAAACTGAGGCGCAGGCGCAATTCCTGCGCGACTCGGGGTGCCATGCCTTCCAGGGCTACCTGTTCGCCAAGCCGATGCCGGCCGAGGCGCTAACCGCCGCCATCCGGCGCGGCGAGTTCCACCTCAACGTTTCGTAAAGACGATATCCCAGACACCGTGGCCGAGACGCAGGCCGCGGTTCTCGAACTTGGTCAGCGGCCGGTAATCGGGGCGCGGTGCAAAGCCGGCCAGGCCGGTCGCACTATCGGCCTCCAGCGCAGCGGCCAGGGCTTCCGGGGTCGGCCCGGCGACGCTGTTCTGCAGGCTGGGCTCGCGGCCCAGCACGTCGAGCATCTGCAGCGCGTAGTTTTCCCAGTCGGTAGCGCAGTGGAAATAGCCCCCCGGCTTCAGGCGCGAGGCGAGCAGTTCGACGAAGGGCGGCTGGATCAGCCGGCGCTTCTTGTGCCGCGTCTTGTGCCACGGATCGGGGAAGAATACGTGGATGCCGGACAGCGAGCCCTCCGGCAGCATGTCGCGCACCACCTCGACGGCATCGTGGTTGCCGATGCGCAGGTTGCCCAGGTTCTTTTCGGCAATCAGCTTGCACAGCGCGCCGACGCCCGGCACATGGACTTCCAGGCCGAAATAATCGTTCTGCGGATTGGCCTCGGCGATGCGCGCCGTGGTCTCGCCCATGCCGCAGCCGATTTCGAGAATCTTCGCATTGTCGCGGCCGAACACGGCGTTGAGGTCGATATTGGCCGGCTGATAGGCGATGCCGATTTTCGGCATCATCTCGTCGAAATAGCGATGCTGGGCATCCGACATGCGACCGGCGCGGCGCACGAAACTCTTGATATGGCCGTGACCTTCACGACCCTCGGTGTAGACGCCGTCGTCCTGCGCGGCACCCGATTCGATCAACGGAGCGCGGCTCACGATCCGATCAATCCGGTAGTCGGCGACGACGGATCGGCCGAGTAGTATTTGCGGGCCATGCGGCCGGCCAGGAAGGCTTCGCGCCCGGCCTCGATGCCTTTCTTCATGGCCGATGCCATCAGCACCGGGTTCTTGGCATGGGCGATGGCCGTGTTCATCAGTACGCCGTCGCAGCCCAGTTCCATGGCGATGGTGGCATCCGATGCGGTGCCGACGCCGGCATCGACGATGATCGGCACCTTGGCGTTGTCGATGATCAGGCGCAGGTTCCACGGATTGACGATGCCCATGCCCGAGCCGATCAGCGAGGCGAGCGGCATCACCGCGAC
>CAZDRS010000553.1:0-1611 GCA_964507585.1 uncultured Dechloromonas sp. | reverse complement strand
ATGAGTACCTATATCGCCCCGATCCGCGACATGCAGTTCGTCCTCAACGAAATCGCCGGCCTCGAAGAAATCTGCGCCCTGCCGGGCAACGAGGAATGCTCGGTCGAACTGGTCGAATCCATCCTCGACGAAGCGTCCAAGTTCGCCACCGGCGTGCTCGATCCGATCAACAAGGTCGGCGACCAGACCGGCCACGTCTGCAAGGACGGCGTCGTCACCACCGCGCCGGGTTTCAAGGAAGCCTACAAGTTGTTCGCCGAAACCGGCTGGATGTCCATGCCCTTCGCGCCGGAATTCGGCGGCCAGGGCCTGCCGGCGGTCGTCTCGATGGCCGTCAATGAAATGTGGAAGGGCGCCAACATGGCCTTCGGCCTGTGCCCGATGCTGACCGGCGGCGCCATCGAAGCCATCGCCCACCACGCCTCCGACGAGCTGAAGCAGAAATACCTGCCGAAAATGATCGAAGGCACGTGGACCGGCACGATGAACCTGACCGAGCCGAACGCCGGCTCCGACCTCGCCGCCATCTCGTCCAAGGCCAAGGCCGTCGGCGACGGCACCTATCTGGTCAGCGGCACCAAGATCTTCATCACTTGGGGCGAGCATGATGTCGCCGAGAACATCATCCACCTCGTGCTGGCCCGCCTGCCGGACGCCCCGCCGGGACTGAAGGGCATTTCGCTGTTCCTGGTGCCGAAGTTCCTGGTCAATGACGACGGTTCGCTCGGCGCCCGCAACGACCTGATCTGCGCCTCCATCGAACACAAGCTCGGCATCCACGGCAGCCCGACGGCGGTCATGTCCTACGGCGAGAAGGACGGCGCCATCGGCTACCTGATCGGCGAAGAGAACAAGGGCGTCGGCTACATGTTCACGATGATGAACCATGCCCGCGTCAACGTCGGCCTGGAGGGCGTCGGCATCGCCGAGCGCGCCTACCAGCATGCCCTGTGGTACGCCCGTGAGCGCGTACAGGGCGCCATCGTTGGCGACAAGTCCGGCGAGAAGAAGACCATCCTGCACCATCCGGATGTCCGCCGCCTGCTGATGGACTGCAAGGCCCGCACCGAAGCCATGCGCACGCTGGCCTACTACGGCGCCGCCAACATCGACAAGGCGCATGCCGGCGATGCCGCCGCGCAGGCCCGCATCGACCTGCTGACCCCGGTCATCAAGGGCTGGAGCACGGAGCAGGGCGTCGAGCTGTCGTCGACCGCGCTGCAGGTGTTCGGCGGTGTCGGCTTCGTCGAGGAAACCGGCGCCGCGCAGTACTACCGCGATTCGCGCATCACCACCATCTACGAAGGCACCACCGCCATCCAGGCCAACGACCTGGTCGGCCGCAAGCTGGCCCGCGAGAAGGTGCCGGGCGCCGCGATGAAGACGCTGATTGCCGAGATCAACGGCACCGTCGATGTCCTGGCCGGCAACGACAAGACCGCCGATATCGCCACCCAGCTGAAGATCGGCGTCAAGGCGCTGACCAATGCTACCGAGTGGATCCTGGCTACCTACGACAGCGCGCCGGCTGCCGTGCATGCCGGCTCCGTGCCCTTCCTCAAGCTGACCGGCATCGTCGTCGGTGGCTGGCTGATGGGCAAGTCGGCCCTG
>CAZDRS010000552.1:0-1612 GCA_964507585.1 uncultured Dechloromonas sp. | reverse complement strand
CTTGATCACGCCGTCCGGGTTGATCACGAAGGTGCCGCGCAGGGCCAGGCCTTCTGCGTCGATATGCACGTCGAAAGCGCGGGTCAGCTGGTGGGTCGGGTCGCCGATCAGCGGGAACTGGGCCTTGCCGACGGCCGGCGAGGTTTCATGCCAGACCTTGTGCGAGAAGTGGGTGTCGGTGGTGACGATGTACACCTCGGCGCCGGCCTTCTGGAATTCGCCGTAGTTGTTGGCGGCGTCTTCGATTTCGGTCGGGCAGTTGAAGGTGAAGGCGGCCGGCATGAAGATCAGGACTGACCACTTGCCCTTCAGGCTGGCTTCGGTGACTTCGATGAACTTGCCGTTGTGGAAAGCCTGAACCTTGAACGGTTGAACCTGGGTATTGATGAGCGACATCTGTTTTCTCCTAAGCGTTGTTGAAGAGGATGTGTTGAAGACGGAATGAATGGTAGAAAAGCCTTGGTGATTGTTCCAATTGATTGCGTTAATACCATTGATAGCCAATGGGAATCGGGCGCCTTGCCTCAGCCTTGCTGTGCCAGTTAGTTAAAAAGAACTAGCACTTTTAGTCGTTGGTACTAGAGTGAATTGTTCGTGCGAGTGAAGTTGATTCAAATCAAGTGAATAACCCTACTAAAAGGCAAGATAACGCCCCGTGACAGTGCTAGCTGTCGTCTATGTCTTCAGGAGGTTGTACCCCGTGAATATTTCCAGTGCCATATTGCATGTTGCACCCGGCCGTTTGGCTGAGGCACGCGAAGCCCTGCTCAAACTTTCCGGTTTGGAAATTCACGCGGAAAGCCCGGAAGGGAAAATGGTCGTCGTGCTCGAAGATGACGATCTGGAATCGGCTGCAAACAAATATGTAGCCTTGCATGGTATGCCCGGCGTCGCATCGGTGGCCATGGTTTATCAGTACAGCGACGACGAATCAGTAGAAACCGAGGAGGTACAAGCGTGAAACTCAATCGACGCGATTTCATCAAGGCCAATGCGGCCGCGGCAGCCATGTCGGCCGCCGGGATGGCTGCTCCGGGCACGGCGCTGGCTCAAGGCAAGGACGACATCCGCTGGGACAAGGCAGCCTGCCGCTTCTGCGGTACGGGTTGCGGCGTGCTGGTCGGTACCCAGGAAGGCCGTGTAGTGGCCACCCAGGGTGACCCGGATGCACCGGTCAACCGCGGCCTGAACTGTATCAAGGGCTATTTCCTGTCCAAGATCATGTACGGTGCCGACCGTCTGAAGACCCCGATGCTGCGCATGAAGGATGGCAAGTTCGACAAGAACGGTGAATTCAAGCCGATTTCCTGGACGCAAGCCTTCGACATCATGGAAGAGAAGTGCAAGGCTGTGCTCAAGGCCAAGGGGCCGAATGGCATCGCCATGTTCGGTTCGGGCCAGTGGACGATCTGGGAAGGTTATGCCGCCTCCAAGCTGTGGAAGGCCGGTTTCCGCTCCAACAACCTCGATCCCAATGCTCGCCATTGCATGGCATCGGCCGTGGCCGGCTTCATGCGCACCTTCGGCATCGACGAGCCGATGGGCTGCTACGACGACATCGAGCATGCCGACGCCTTCTTCCTGTGGGGCTCGAACATGGCCGAGATGCACC
>CAZDRS010000551.1:0-1619 GCA_964507585.1 uncultured Dechloromonas sp. | reverse complement strand
CGTCAAATATCCACTACTACTAGCCGTACAGGAAACTTGTGCCAATATTGGGGCAGTCACAGGCAAGGGCTTGGCGGCAATTATAAAAGACCACTACAGTAAAAAATTACTATATGTTGTTGTTGGGTTGGTAGTGATGGCTAATGTGGTTAATATTGGTGCAGATATCGGCGCTATGGCATCGACAGCTCAGCTATTAGTGCCACTATCGTACACACTGTTGGCTATAGGTTTTACAATAAGTATTGTTTTACTACAGATATTTGTCAAATATCGAACCTACGCCAAGATCTTAAAATGGTTGGCTATTGTATTACTAGCCTACCCATTGACAGCCATAATGGTAGGGGTGGATTGGGGTGCTGCTATGAAAGCGACTTTTACGCCTGACTTGATGAGTTTTAGTAATGGTGAACTATATATGTTGGTCGCCATGTTAGGCACGACCATATCACCATATTTATTTTTTTGGGATACATCGGAAACTGTCGAAGAAGAAATATTGCACAAACGTTTAGCGGCCAACGGTCTAAATCAACCCAAAATCAGTAAACGATTTATGCACAAAATACGGCTAGATAATTTTGCTGGCATGACAATTGCACTTGTCAGCGCTTGGTTTATTGTCGTGGCCTGTGCCTCAGCCTTAAATGCTCATGGATTGACACAGATAAACACAGCTGCTGATGCCGCTAAGGCATTTGAGCCACTACTGGCAGGCACGGGCAATAGTGGTTTTTGGGCTAAGGTTTTGTTTTCTGTTGGGATAATTGGAGTAGGCTTATTGGCTGTACCAGTGCTGGCGGGCTCCTCGGCTTATGCTATAAGCGAGGTTTTTGGCTGGCGCGAGGGACTCCACCTAAAATACAAAAGAGCGGGTGGTTTTTATCTGACTATCATTATAGCGACTATTGTTGGACTAGGGTTAAATTTTGTCGGTATTGACCCTATAAAAGCACTGATATTTTCAGCTGTATTTAATGCAATAGCTGCCGTACCGTTACTATTTTTGATAGCCCGAATAGGTGCACGATCGGATATAATGGGTGAATATAAAAACAAAATACTAGTCACATTGTTTGTGTGGCTAGCATTTATTGCTATGGCAGCTGCCTGTCTAGTGCTATTGTTTAGCTATATAAAATAAAATCTACATTCCCAGTGCAAGGTTGATTTTGTCTACATCAAACCCTAATATTTTATCAACTATGCCTGTATCGTCGGAAAAAATCGTATAGGGGACACCTCGCTGGCCACTAATAGTTATCATTTCGTTAGCTGCAACGGGGTCTTGGTCTACCCTTTTTTCAATAAATTTAATTTTCTTGTCATTCAAATAATCTTTTAGCATTACACAGAATCCACAGCTAGCAGTTGTATATACGGTTATAGTTTTGTTCATACTCCCCTTTCTTATTGTAAATAGTTTACATTTGTATAATACACACATCTGGATTATAATTCAACTATGAAATCGATAATTCGGATGACGCCCCAAACAAATATTGTACTTTCCGCTGCTCGACGACTTGGCCATGCATCTAATAGTCAAATTTTAATAGAGGCGCACAAAACCATGCCAGACCTATCTGCAACTACAGTTCATAGGATAACAAATC
>CAZDRS010000550.1:0-1622 GCA_964507585.1 uncultured Dechloromonas sp. | reverse complement strand
GCAAGCCTGTTCCCCCGGGGTTGCTGGCGCATCTTGGGTTGCTCTACGGCCAGACGGGCCGCACCGATCTCCTCGAACAGCACCTGCTGGCCGAACAGCAACAATTCCCTGAAAGCTCCGCCTACCTGGACTTCCTGCTCAAGAAAACCCCGAAAAAGTAAAAAGCAACCATGAAATCAATTCGTGCTCATGCCGGGTGGCTCACCCTGGCCGGTGCTGCCCTGCTTCTCGGCGGCTGTGCGGCGCAAAAACCGTACGACTACTCGGCCTTCCGGGAAGCCCGGCCAGCCTCCATCCTGGTTCTGCCGCCGCTCAATAGCTCGCCGGACATCAACGCCACTTACAGCATGCTCTCCCAGACCACCGGCCCGCTGGCCGAGTCGGGTTACTACGTCTTTCCGGTAACCCTGGTCGACGAGACTTTCAAGCAGAACGGACTCACCTCGCCGGCTGATATCCATGAGGTTTCGACCGCCAAGCTCCGCGAGATATTTGGTGCCGATGCGGCGCTATACATCAACGTCAAGCAGTACGGCACCTCCTATGCCGTCATCACCAGCGAAACGCGGGTAACCGCCGAAGCAAAACTGGTCGACCTGCGTAGCGGCCGCACGCTCTGGTCTGGCTCGGCCACGGCCTCCAGCGCAGAGGGTGACAGCAACAACGGCGGCCTGATTGGCATGCTGGTCAAGGCAGCCGTTCGTCAGATCATCGAAACAGTCAGCAACCAGGGGCATCTCATCGCGGGCAAGACCAGCGCCCGTCTGCTGAGTGCAGGGCGGCCAAATGGCATCTTGTACGGGCCGCGTTCGCCAATGTATCTGAAGGAAGGCGTTCCGACCCCCTGATCGCCCCCTGCTTACACCGCCAACGGCAGCCACAGGCTGCCGTTTTTCATTGTGCTTTCCCTGGCGAGAGGGTGATTGGAGGAAGCAGGCAGCGCTCCCGCAACCAGCCTTGAAGAAAGACGACTCCAGCAGCAAGACTCGCCTCCGCTGCCGGGCTCAGCCTCTCGCCCAGTTCAAAATATTCACCATGCACACAAAGCACAAAGCTGGGCGGCGGCTCGCTGCCTTCCGTCTGGCGATAAACCTGCAGCACGGCCTGCGGCGGCAATGCGTGGGTAGAGTGGCTAGGGATGGCTGCAGGCCGGATGCGTTCGAAGGTGAAGGGGGCCGGCGTGTTTTCGCCGGCATCGACGAAGACGGCCTGCTGGCGGCCGATCAGGTCAAGGGCGTGCTCGATGTTGAGCTGGAAATCCTCAATCAGCTCGACCTGCTCCGTCAGATTCTGCTCGGCCAGCCAGGCGGCGAGCTGCTCGCACAACAGCGGCCCGATGGCATCGTCACCGCGACTGGGGTTGCCGACAGCGAAGACGACGGTGGGAGCCCGCATTACGCCCGACTCAGGCTGTGCACCAGGCTGCCTTCGGCATCGACCAGTTCCACCGACAGCGGCATCTTGCCCAGCGCATGCGTGGCACAGGACAGGCAGGGATCGAAGGCGCGGATGGCGACCTCGATGTGGTTGAGCAGGCCTTCGGTCACTTCGCGGCCATGCAGGTAGCGGCGCGCAACGTGGCGGATGGCTTCGTTCATCGCCTGGTTGTTGTTGGTGGTGGA
>CAZDRS010000549.1:0-1625 GCA_964507585.1 uncultured Dechloromonas sp. | reverse complement strand
GGATCTTGATGCGCGCCTTGTATTTGTTGTCGCGCCGGCCGTAGCGGTTGTAGACACGCAAGATGGCCTCGAAATAATTGATCAGTTCGGCACGCGGCAAGAAGGGCTTGATGCACTGCCCAAGCATCGGAGTCCGCCCCAAGCCACCGCCGACATGGATTTCGAAGCCCGGGTTGCCATCAGAATCCAGCTTGGCCAGTGCCCCGATGTCGTGAAACCGAACCGCCGCCCGATCCTCCTTGCCGCCAGCGATGGCGATCTTGAATTTGCGTGGCAGGAAAAGAAATTCCGGCGCTAGCGTCGACCACTGGCGAACGATTTCACAGTAAGGCCGCGGATCGAAAAGCTCGTCTTCGGCAACGCCGGCAAACTGATCGGTCGTGATGTTACGGATGCAATTCCCGGATGTCTGGATGGCATGCATCTGCACCTTGGCCAACTCGGCCAATATGTCCGGCACTTCGGCCAGGCGCACCCAGTTGAACTGGATATTGCAACGCGTCGTGAAATGTCCATAGCCTCGATCCCAGGTTCGGGCAATCCTGGCCAGCGCCCGCATCTGCTGACTTGACAAGGTTCCGTAGGGAATGGCCACACGCAGCATGGGTGACTGGCGTTGAACGTAGAGCCCGTTTTGCAGACGCAACGGACGGAAATCATCCTCACTGAGGCGCCCATTCAGGAATCGCCGGGTCTGGTCACGGAACAGGGAAACCCGGTCGTCCACCAGGCGTTGATCGATGTTGTTATAGATGTACATGATGTATTTGGGGGTTGGGGAATTCAGGGCAACGCGAAACTGGTTCTCTCGACAACCTTGATCGCAGGGTCATCGACAGCCTCGATCAGGAAATCCATGGACTGGATACCAGACAGGCCGGTATCGGGCGGAGCCGCCACCGTCAACGAAACCGGGCGGATACTGCCGGGTTCGGCAGCAAATCGTTGCTGGCCAACGACCTGGGCGCCGGGAATGCCGGCAATGCGAACGACAAACTCCCGTGGCACTTCGGAGAGGTTCATCAGCTTCAGGGTGTAGGCGTTCTCGATCAGCCCTTCCGAAGTCTCTCTCAGCAACGCCCCGCGATCACGCAGCACATCAACCAGCAATGGCGAGCGTTGGCCAAGAACCCATATGCCCATGCCGCAGAAAACCACCAACAGCGCGGCATAGACACCAACGCGCGGTCTGGAATACCAAGGCCGATGGCGGGCAGGAGAAGCCAGTTCATTTTCGGAGGCAAAGCGAATCAAGCCGACCGGCGCACCGATCTTTTCCATGACCTGATCACAGGCATCAATGCACAGCCCGCAATTGATGCACTGATACTGCAGGCCATCGCGAATATCGATGCCGGTCGGGCAAACCTGGACGCAGATTCCACAATCGATGCAGTCTCCGCTCTGCCCGGCCTGACGCCGGTTGCTACGAGGTTCGCCCCGCTGATGGTCGTAGGCCACATTGCTGGTTTCCGGGTCGAACATGACACCCTGGAAGCGGGAATACGGGCACATGTGTTGGCAGACCGCTTCCCGGGCCAGGCCGGCCTGAACATAGGTGAAGGCGGCGTAGAAGATGAGCCAGAATGCCTCCCACGGCCCGGTATCCAGCTTGACAAGACTAG
>CAZDRS010000548.1:0-1630 GCA_964507585.1 uncultured Dechloromonas sp. | reverse complement strand
ATGATCGCCTGCCACTGCTCGATGTCGCGCTCGGCGCGCGAACGCGGCAGGTCGAACAGCGTCATACCGGCGGCTGTCGCCTGGACATAGACCTGCGTATCGCGCAGGTAGGCCAGCACCGGCAGGTCGAAGGTAGCAAAGAAGCGCTCCAGTTCGGCCGCGGCACGGGTGCGCGCATCGACCCGCATGCCGATCACCGCAACGTCGGCCTTGCCCTTGCGCACGGCCTTTTCGGCCAGCAGTTCGCCCAGGAAGTGGCGGGTAGCCAGCATGTCAAACAGCGAGGGCTGGACCGGCACGATGACGCGCGACGACAGCTTGAGCACCTTTTCCAGCGCCTTGCCGTGCAGGCCGGCCGGGGTGTCGAGCACGACATGCGAGGTGCCCTTGGGCGGCCGGGCGATGTTGTCGTGGCCAATATCCCAGGTTTCGATGGTCGGCAGTTCGAAGGGGCGGATGCCCAGCCATTCACGCGACGACTGCTGGCGGTCGATGTCGCCGAGCATCACGTCGTGCCCCTGGCTGGCGAAATAGCCGGCCAGGTTGGTGGACAGGGTGCTCTTGCCTGAACCGCCCTTGGGGTTGGCAACCAGGAATGTTTTCATCGCAATGATTGACGTTTGTCGAGTATGCCGCGCACCAGATTGACGTGCTCGCGCAAGGTATAGACCAGATCGGTAAAGCCAAGCGGCACATGCAGCTGCACCGCCTCCTCCTCCAGGGCATCGAGGCGCAGACGGTAGTCGCCCAGCCTGGCCGGGTCGAAATGGTTCTTCAGGTCGTCTTCCAGGAATTTCAGCTCGCCGTAGCAGCGGAAGACCTTGGAGCGCACGCGCCAGTTGTAGATCGCCGGCGCCACCTTGAGCAGCGGGATCAGCAAGGCAAAAATCGGCACCAGCAGCACGATCAGCCGATCGACCAGCACGGCCAGCCAGAACGGCAGGTAGCGCTGCAGGAAAGACGGCCCCGACTTGTAGTAACGCGCGGCATCCGGCGACAGCGGCAGCAGTTGATCCTTGTAGGCCGGGAACTCGCCCTGATCCTGGAAGAAACCGGTTTTGCCATGCACCTCGCTGGCCGCCTGCAGCAACAGCGATTGCAGCGCCGGGTGCAGGTCGTCGCGAACGATCAGGTTGGCCGTTGGCGCCAGCACCTTGATGTCGTCCGGCGGGAAGTCGCGCACCAGGTCGGCCACGCCGTGCGGGAAGGTCAGCTTGGTCAGGAAGGGGAAGCGCCGCTGGTAGGCACCGGCCTGCGCGAAGCTCATCAGCTTGATGCCCGGCGAGCGCAGCAGCACCTGTACCACCGGCGCATTCTCGGCTGCGATGATGAAAGCCGCGTCGATGCGCCCCTGCTGCAACTCCTCGGCCGCCTTCAGGCCGGACAGCGGCACCAGATGGTCGCCAGCCGGAATCTCGTTGGCGGCCAGCAGTTGCTGCGCCAGTTGCCGCACCCCCGAGCCCTCCTGGCCGATGGCGATGCGCTTGCCGCGCAGGTCGGTCAGCCGGGTCAGGTCGCGCTCGCCGCGATAGAACACCCAGACCGGTTCGTAGAACACGCTGCCCAGCGAGAGCAGGCCGGAATCGTCCTCGGCATCCGGGTCTTCCTTGGGCGGCATGACCCCGCCCTG
>CAZDRS010000547.1:0-1633 GCA_964507585.1 uncultured Dechloromonas sp. | reverse complement strand
TCGTCAGCAGACTTTCCATGCGGTCGAGCTGCCAACTGTTCGGGCCATCCGACCACGCCTTTTCCGGGCAGGGGTGGGTTTCCATGAACAGGCCGGAGATACCGACTGCCACCGCCGCACGAGCCAACACCGGCACGAATTCGCGCTGACCGCCGGAAGATGTGCCCTGCCCGCCCGGCAGTTGTACCGAGTGAGTGGCATCAAAAACGACCGGACAACCGGTTTCGCGCATGATTGCCAGACTGCGCATGTCGGAAACGAGGTTGTTATAGCCAAACGAAGCGCCACGCTCGCAGACCATGATGTTGTCGGCGCCGTTGTTGACCTCACGAGCCTTGGCGACGACGTTCTTCATGTCGCCCGGCGCCAGAAACTGGCCCTTCTTGATATTCACCGGCTTGCCGCAGGAAGCGACAGCGTGGATGAAATCGGTCTGTCGGCACAGAAAAGCCGGGGTCTGCAGCACATCGACGACGGCTGCTACCGGGGCAATCTGGTCGATGTCGTGCACATCGGTCAGCACCGGCACGCCAATCTGGCGCTGTACTTCGGAAAAGATACGCAGGCCTTCGTCCAGCCCCAGGCCGCGCACCGAGGTGCCGGAACTGCGGTTGGCCTTGTCGTAGGAGGCCTTGAAGATGTAGTTGATGCCCAGGCGGGCACAGACTTCCTTCATGTAGCCAGCCACGTCCAGGCAAAGCTGCTCGGATTCAGCGGTACAAGGCCCGGCAATCAGGAAAAACGGCTGGTCGAGGCCCGCTTCAAAACCGCAAAGTTTCATGCCAATCTCCTCCGGGCCTTATGACAGCCTGCGCGGTCGCATCCCCACAAAGCAGGGCCCCTGCTCTGCGCTCCGGCTGTCCCAGCAATCAGGAAAAAAGGCTGGTCAAGACCAGCCTCGAAACCGCAAAGTTTCATTATTTCTTGCCCTGTTTATTGGCCAGTGCCGCCTTCACATAGGACGTGAACAGCGGGTGACCCTGACGCGGGTTGGAGGTGAATTCCGGGTGGAACTGGCAGGCGACGAACCACGGATGAACATCGGCCGGCAGTTCGACCATTTCGCACAGATCGGTGCCCGGAGCGCGACCGGCAACGACCAGGCCCTTCTCTTCGAGCTGGGCGAGCAGCGTGTTATTGACTTCGTAGCGATGGCGATGGCGTTCGGTGATTTCCGGAGCACCATAAATCTGGCGAGCCAGAGAGCCTTCCTTCAGCTTGCAGACTTGTGCGCCGAGGCGCATCGTGCCGCCAATATCGGAATCTTCGCTGCGCTTCTCGACCTTGCCGGAAGCATCCAGCCACTCGGTGATCAGGCCGATGACCGGATACGGCGTATCGGCAACGAACTCGGTGGAATGCGCATCCTTCAGGCCGGCAACGTTACGGGCAAACTCGACAACCGCCATTTGCATGCCAAGGCAGATACCGAGGTACGGCACCTTGTTCTCGCGGGCATAGCGGATCGCTTCGATCTTGCCCTCGGTACCGCGACGACCGAAACCGCCCGGCACCAGGATGGCATCCATGCTCTTCAGGATGCCGACGCCTTCCTTCTCGATAATTTCCGAATCGATATACTCGATATCGACCTGGCTGCGGGTATGGATGCCGGCGTGCTTGATCGCTTCGA
>CAZDRS010000546.1:0-1633 GCA_964507585.1 uncultured Dechloromonas sp. | reverse complement strand
AGGGCATGAACGAGGCGTTCTCGACCGGATCCCAGAACCACCAGCCGCCCCAGCCTAGTTCGTAGTAGGCCCACCACGAGCCCATGGCGATGCCGAGGGTCAGGAAGATCCAGGCGGCCATGGTCCACGGCCGCGACCAGCGTGCCCAAGCGGCGTCGAGCTTGCCGGAGAGCAGGGCGGCGATGGCGAAGGCGTAGGCGACCGAGAAACCGACATAGCCCATGTAGAGCAGCGGCGGGTGGATGACCAGGCCGGGGTCTTGCAGCAGCGGGTTGAGGTCGCGGCCTTCGGCAGCCCCCGGCAGCAGGCGCTCGAAGGGGTTGGAGGTGAGCAGGATGAAGAGCAGGAAGCCAAAGCCGACCAGGCCGAGCGTGCCGAGCACGCGGGCGACCATGGCTTCCGGCAGTTCGCGCGAGAACAGCGCGACCAGGAAGGCCCACCAGGTCAGCATCAGGATCCACAGCAGCAACGAGCCCTCATGGCCGCCCCAGACCCCGGCGATGCGGTACTGGATGGGGAGCAGCGAGTTGGAATGCTGGGCGACGTACACCACCGAGAAGTCGTTGGCGACGAAGGCCTGCGTCAGGCAGGCGAAGGCAAAGGTGACGAGCAGTGCCATCGCCGTCGCGGCCGGGCGAGCGACGGCAACCCAGGTCAGGCGATTCTGGTGGGCGCCGATCAGCGGCAGGGTGCCGAGCACCAGGGCGACCAGCGTGGCGAGGATGAGGGCGAAATGGCCGAGTTCGGGAATCATGCTCAGTAACCTGCCTTGCCGGCGCCGGCGGAAGACGGCGAAACGTGCTTGTTGGCGTCCATGCCGGCCTGCGCATCGCTGACCGCCTTGGCGGCTTCCGGCGGCATGTAGTTTTCGTCGTGCTTGGCCAGCACTTCGGTGGCGACGAAGGTGCCATCGCCATCCAGCTTGCCCTGGGCGACGGCGCCCTTGCCCTCCTTGAAGAGGTCGGGAAGGATGCCCTTGTAGGCGACCGGAATGTCCTTGGCGGTATCGGTGATCACGAAGCTGATCGTCACGCCGTCGGCCTGGCGGGCGATGCTGCCTTCCTTGACCAGGCCGCCGATGCGGAACAGCTTGCCCTGCGGCGCCTTGCCAGCCGCCACTTCGGTCGGCGTGATGTAGAGCGCGATATTGCTGTTCAGGGCGTTGAGGACAAGGGCGGCGATGATGCCGACGATGGCCAGCGCGCCGCCGATCAGCGCGAGTTTCTTGTGACGGGATTTCATTCGGTGGGAGTCCTGCTTTCTGCACGAAGCTGACGCTTCAGACGGGCGATGGTGGTCTTTCGATTGCGGGCGACGAGGATCGGTTCCACGGCCATGATCAGCGCGGTGGCACCGAAGGAGCCCCAGACGTAGAAACCGTAGCCACCCATGTGGATGAAGTCGGCGAAGCTGTTCCAGTAGATCACTTGGCGCCTCCTTCCAGTAGTTCGGCCTTGACCCAGTCGGTGTTGCGCTCGCGTTCGAGCATGATGGTGCGGACGCGCATGAAGGCGACGGCGATGGCGTACATCCAGAAGCACAGGGCCATCAGCAGCATGCCGTAGAGCATGGTGGTGGCCATCGACGACTTGGTCAGGTTGACGCTGGAGCCCTGGTGCAGGGTGTTCCACCA
>CAZDRS010000545.1:0-1637 GCA_964507585.1 uncultured Dechloromonas sp. | reverse complement strand
CAGTCGATCGGCGAACCGGGTACCCAGCTCACCATGCGTACCTTCCACGTCGGTGGTGCCGCTTCCCGTGCTGCCGTGGCCGACAAGGTCGAAGGCAAGTCGGCCGGTACCGTCCGCTACACCTCCAACATGCGTTTCGTCACCAGCGCCAAGGGTGAGAAGGTCGTCATCTCGCGTTCCGGCGAAGTATTGATTACCGATGACCACGGCCGCGAGCGCGAGCGTCACAAGGTGCCGTACGGCGCCATCCTCGCCGCCGACGAAGGCAAGGCCGTCAAGGCCGGCACCAAGCTGGCGTCGTGGGATCCGCACACCCGTCCGATCATCACCGAATACGCCGGTACCGTCCGCTTCGAGAACGTCGAGGAAGGCGTCACCGTCGCCAAGCAGGTCGACGACGTGACCGGACTGTCCACGCTGGTCGTCATCGACCACAAGCGCGGCGGCAAGGCGGCGACCAAGGGCGTCCGCCCGGTCGTCAAGCTGCTCGATGCCGATGGTCAGGAAGTCAAGATCCACGGTAGCGACCATGCGGTTTCCATCGCCTTCCAGGTTGGCTCGATCATCTCGGTGGTTGACGGTCAGCAGGTCGGCGTCGGTGATGTGCTCGCCCGCATGCCGCAGGAATCGGCCAAGACCCGCGACATTACCGGCGGTCTGCCGCGTGTTGCCGAGCTGTTCGAAGCCCGTACGCCGAAGGATGCTTCCGTGCTGGCGGAAACCACCGGCACGATCAGCTTCGGTAAGGACACCAAGGGCAAGCAGCGTCTGATCATTACCGATCTCGACGGCATTGCCCACGAGTTCCTGATCTCCAAGGACAAGCATGTCCTGGTGCACGACGGCCAGGTGGTGAACAAGGGCGAGAAGATCGTCGAAGGCGAACCGGATCCGCACGACATCCTGCGTCTGCAGGGCGTCGAGGCGCTGGCTCGCTACATCACCGACGAAGTGCAGGACGTTTACCGTCTGCAGGGTGTGAAGATCAACGACAAGCACATCGAAGTGATCGTCCGTCAGATGCTGCGTCGCGTGACCATCGTCGAACCGGGCGACACCAAGTTCATCAAGTCCGAACAGGTGGAGCGCGCCGAACTGCTGGCCGAAAACGATCGCGTGATCGCCGAAGGCAAGCTGCCGGCAACCTTCGAGCATATGCTCCTCGGTATCACCAAGGCCTCGCTGTCGACCGATTCGTTCATCTCGGCTGCGTCCTTCCAGGAAACCACCCGCGTTCTGACCGAAGCCGCCATCATGGGCAAGCGCGACGAGCTGCGTGGTCTCAAGGAAAACGTCATCGTCGGTCGTCTCATTCCGGCCGGTACCGGTCTGGCCTACCACCGCAGCCGCAAGGCTCAGGCGGCAGGCGAAGATCAGGCTGCCGATCGTGTGATCGAGGAAACTGTTGGCGAAAGCGCAACACAAGAGGCCGATCAGGGTCTCTGATGCCGTACCCCAACCCCCGTGTCTCGTTGACATGGGGGTTGATCAACCATAGAATCTATGGTCTTTGCCGCAGAGGCTAATCATTGTCTCTGTTTTGGATAACAAAATTGCCGTCGTGCACCCTCTCCGGTGCCCGGCTGTTGAAGGAAGTTTGATATGCCGACCATCAACCAGCTCGTGCGCAAGCCGCG
>CAZDRS010000544.1:0-1651 GCA_964507585.1 uncultured Dechloromonas sp. | reverse complement strand
GAGAACGCCTCGTTCATGCCCTGGCTGCTCGGCACGGCGCTGATCCACTCGCTGGCCGTCACCGAAAAGCGCGGCAGCTTCAAGAACTGGACGGTACTGCTCGCCATCGCCGCTTTCTCGCTGTCGCTGCTCGGCACCTTCCTGGTTCGTTCCGGCGTGCTGACCTCGGTGCATGCCTTCGCCACCGACCCGCGGCGCGGCGTGTTCATCCTGATCTTCCTGGTTGCGGTCATCGGCTCCTCGCTGACGCTGTTCGCCGCCCGCGCCCCGAAGGTCGGGCTGGGCGGGCGCTTCGGGCTGATCTCGCGCGAATCGCTGCTGCTCACCAACAACGTGCTGCTCGTCGTCGCCTGCGCCACCGTGCTGCTCGGCACGCTGTACCCGCTGCTCATCGACGCACTGGGCGTCGGCAAGATTTCGGTCGGCCCACCGTACTTCAACGCGGTATTCGTACCGGTGATGACGCCCATCCTGTTCCTGGTCGGCGTCGGGCCCTTCGCCCGCTGGAAGGAAGCCTCGGTACCGGAAATCGCCAAGGCCGTTAAGTGGGCGCTGGCCGTCGGTGCCATCGTCGCTATTGCGCTGCCCTTGGTCTATGGTCAGTGGCACGCGATGACCGCCCTCGGCCTGCTGCTGGCCGGCTGGATCGTCGCCACTGCGCTGCTCAACTTCGTCGAACGCGCCCAGCACACCCGCGCCGGCCGTAGCTTCCTGGCCGCCGCCTTGAGCCAGCCGCGTAGCTTTGTCGGCATGCACCTGGCGCACATCGGCGTCGCCGTCTTCGTCATCGGCGTCACCATGGTCGGCAGCTACCAGGATGAAAAGGACGTCAAGCTGGCCCCCGGCCAGTCGGTTGATGTCGCCGGCTACCACTTCACCTTCAATGGCGTGAAGGCCGTCGAGGGCCCGAACTATGTCGCGGCCCAAGGCGATTTCGACCTGGCAGTGAATGGCCGGTTCGTGCGCAAGATGAACCCGGAAAAGCGCAACTACCATTCCTCGGCCATGCCGATGACCGAAGCCTCGATCGATGCCGGCTTCCTGCGTGATGTCTATGTCTCGCTCGGCGAGCCGATCGACCGCGACAAGCCGGAAGGCGAATGGGCCGTCCGCGTCTATTACAAACCCTACGTCGACTGGATCTGGGGCGGCTGCGTGCTGATGTCGATCGGCGGCCTGCTCGCCATGCTCGACCGCCGCTACCGCGTCAAGGCGCGCACCGCCGCCAATCTCACTGCCGGAACCCAACAAGCATGAACCGTTACTACTGGATCGTCGGCGCCTTCGCCGCTCTCGTCGCCCTGCTCGCCGTCGGCCTCAACCTGAATCCGCGCGACGTACCGTCGCCGCTGGTCGGCAAGCCGGCCCCGGCCTTCACGCTGAACCAACTGGCCGAGCCGGACAAGACCCTGTCGCCCAAGGACATGCAAGGCAAGGTCTGGCTGTTCAACGTCTGGTCTTCGTGGTGCGTTTCCTGCCGCCAGGAACATCCGGTGCTGGTCGAGTTCTCGAAGAAGGTCGATGTGCCGCTGATTGGCCTCAACTACAAGGAAGTGCGCGGCGACGGCGGGTTCGACATGAGCAAGATGCCGGCCGAGGAAGAGAAGAAACTGGCCTGGGAACGCGCCAACACCTGGCTGTCGCAGCACGG
>CAZDRS010000543.1:0-1655 GCA_964507585.1 uncultured Dechloromonas sp. | reverse complement strand
CCGAGGTTGTGTGGAAACCCTCCAAAATGCTGGGTCACTGACGACTGCCGAGCATGACAGCCTCACCTGGATCCGATTTTTAGTCGACATGCGAGTCGTAAAAATACTGGTTTTTGCCCTTGGCTGCTTCAAGTTGCAGCCACATACCTCCTAATGGCCACCATCAGTTCGTCAGCTCCCAACAAATTGATGACCCGGCGCAGGTTGTAGCTCAAGACATGCAGGCTCATTTCTGTTTTGACGTTCCTCAGCCGTCGCATCAGAAAGTGCGCTGAGCCCATCCAGAATTTCAACGTGCCGAAGACATGCTCAACCGTACAGCGTCGTTGCTTCATCTTCCCGGGCGTGATTTTCATCCGGTGCTGCATGGCATCGAGTACATCTTCGTGCTCCCAGCGCCGGACACGCCTTTCCTTGCCGGTGGTGCACTGCGGTTTGAGTTCGCAGCGTTGGCAGTTGGTCGTGTAGTAGCTGTTAATCAACACCCCTCGTTCAACTGATGAATGGCGGCGTGGCAGACATTCTCCTGCGGGACAACGATATTCATCCTTTGCTTCGATGTAGATGAAATCGCGTTTGTCGAACAGCCCTTTGGCCTTGTTATCAGAGGTCATCGTACTCGGCACCCAGGGCGTGATGCCAGCCTCAACGCATTTGAGGATTTCCGGCCCCTTGAAATAACCACGGTCCGCCAGGACGTCCAGTTGTGCTCCACCTGTGGCTTCCCTGGTCTTCATTGCCATATTCGACAACTGCCGGCGGTCATGGCCTTCGTTGGTGACCTCGTGAGTCACGATGAGGTGATGCTTCGTATCCACCGATGCCTGGACGTTGTAGCCCACCATCCCCGTGCCTCGGCCGCTGGTTGCCATCGAGCGGGCATCCGGGTCGGTCAGCGAGAGTTGTTCGTCAGGCTGTAACTTCAGTTGCTCTTCAATGTGACGGAGATATTCCATTTGCTGGCGAAGCTTGGCTAACTTTTCCTGGATGTGCTGACTGCGCTGGCCAGCGTCGGGTGATTGCGTTCTGTCGGCAGTATCCAACTCCTGCAAATATCGGTCGATGCTCTCGTCGATTTGCTTCATCCGCTGTTCCAGTTTGTGCGGTGTGAAGTTCTTGTCACGGTTATTCACGGCTTTGAACTTGCTGCCATCAATGGCCACGGTGGCTTCTCTGAACAAATCGAGCTGGCGACAGAGGGCCACAAACCGTCGGCAGACATTGCGGATGCCTTTACCGTTGTCCCGGCGAAAGTCGGCAATCGTTTTGAAGTCCGGGCACAAGCGGCCGGTCAACCACATCAGTTCAACATTACGCCCAGCCTCTCTCTCCAGGCGCCGACTCGATTGGATGCGATTCAGATAGCCGTAGATGTAGAGTTTGAGAAGAAGCCCAGGGTGGTAGCCGGGGCGCCCCGTCGCTGCCGCCGAGGGGTCGAACCCCATTTCGGCCAGGTCGAGCGCATCAACGAACGCATCTACTACCCGAACTGGATTGTCTGGCCCGATGTAATCTTCCAGGCATTCAGGCATCAAGGTCAGTTGGCTACGGGACTCGCCTTCGATAAATCGCTTCATTCCTGCACCTCCATACAGGAATTAACGCAGCACACCCCTGTTTGGCGTACACAGCTGAGGGGTTTTCACACAACCTCG
>CAZDRS010000542.1:0-1660 GCA_964507585.1 uncultured Dechloromonas sp. | reverse complement strand
GATACACCGAAAGGGCAAGCATGTCTAAACGCGCTCATCCCAGCCATGGGCGCCGACAGCTCCTCCGTTACGCCGGTGCCTCGCTGATTCTCTCCGTATCGCCGCTGGCTGGCGCCGCGGCAAAACTGCCATCGGTTCTTGCCGTCCGTATCTGGCCGGCTGCCGACTACACCCGCGTTACCCTCGAACACGACGCACCGCTCAAATTCACGCATTTCACGGTCGAGAACCCGGATCGCCTGGTCGTCGATATCGAAGGCGTCGAATTCAACAGCGTGCTCGACAGCCTGGCCCGCAAGGTGGCCACCGACGATCCCTATATCAAGCTACTGCGTGCCGGCCGCTTCAAGCCGGGCGTGGTGCGCCTGGTCATGGAGCTGAAGACCAAGGTAACGCCACAGGTGTTCACGCTGGAGCCGGCCGGGGAATATGGTCGCCGCCTGGTGCTCGACGTGTACCCGGTTAATCCACCCGATCCGATGATGGCCTTGCTCGAAGGTCGCCAGGAAGCGGTCGAGCCGCTCAAGCTCGATAGCGAACCAGCAACTGCCGAAAAGCGGCCGCAGGATGTCGCCAAGGCACCGGAGAAACCGCCGGTCGAGGCGCCGGAAGTCCATACCAGCAAGAAATCCGGCAAGCCCATCGTCGATCGTCTGGTAACCATCACCCTCGATCCCGGGCATGGTGGCGAAGACCCGGGTGCGGTCGGCAAGGCCGGTACCTACGAAAAGAACGTCACGCTCGAAGTCGCCCGCCGCCTGAAGGCGCGCATCGATGCCGAGCCGAACATGCGCGCCGTGCTGACTCGCGACTCGGACTTCTTCGTGCCGCTGCAGATGCGGGTTCAGAAGGCGCGTCGCGTGCAATCCGACCTCTTCCTGTCGATCCACGCGGATGCCTGGATCAAGCCCGATGCGCGCGGTTCCTCGGTCTTCGTGCTGTCCGAGAAGGGGGCATCGAGTACCCAGGCCCGCCTGCTGGCTCAGAAGGAAAACCAGGCCGACCTGATCGGTGGCGTCAATATCGGCAGCAAGGATCTGTTCCTGGCGCGTACGCTGCTCGATCTGTCGCAAACGGCGACGATCAACGACAGCCTGAAGCTGGGAAAATACCTGCTCGGCGAACTCGGTTCGATCAATACCTTGCACAAGGCCAGCGTCGAGCAAGCCGGCTTTGCCGTGCTCAAGGCGCCGGATATTCCGTCGGCGCTGATCGAAACGGCCTTTATTTCCAATCCGGAAGAAGAGGTTCGCCTGAACGACGATGCGTACCAGGAAAAGCTGGCTGGTGCCATCGTGCGTGGTATCCGCCAGTACTTCATCAAGCATCCGCCCGGCCCGAAGGCCAGGATGGCCTTGCTGGGCTGATCAGGCTTTCCGCTTTGCTGGGTATTTTCTGATCCGTTGCTCTGTTGCAACGGATTTTCTGGTGTCCACTCAGGGATTGGCGGCTGTTGCTGCGAATCCCTGCATACGAAAAAGCCACGGCGAACCGTGGCTTTCCAGAGGCTTGCAGCGTTGGGCTGCTTAGCGATCGAACTTCTTTTTCTTGAAGCTGCGCTCGCCGTCGAACTTGCGCTCACCGCCGAAGCTGCCGGCCGGACGGCCTTCGTCCTGGCGCAGGTTGATCGGCACGCCGCGGATGCGGGTGCGCTTCAGCG
>CAZDRS010000541.1:0-1662 GCA_964507585.1 uncultured Dechloromonas sp. | reverse complement strand
AGCAGGATGGTGACCTTGTGGCGCAACTCGATGGCCTGGATGTCCGGGCGCTTCTCGTTGAGCAGGAAGGTGGCGACGTCCACCGGCACCTGGGTATGCACGGCGGCGGTGTTGTCCTTCATCGCTTCCTCTTCGAGGATGCGCAGGATGTGCAGCGCGGCCGATTCGGTCGAGCGGATGTGGCCGGTGCCGGTGCAGCGCGGGCAGGGGATGTAGCTGGTTTCGGCCAAGGCGGGGCGCAGGCGCTGGCGCGACAGTTCCATCAGGCCGAAACGGCTGATCTTGCCCATCTGGACACGAGCACGGTCATAACGCAGCGCGTCGCGCAGGCGGTTCTCGACTTCGCGCTGGTTCTTGCTACTTTCCATGTCGATGAAGTCGATCACGATCAGGCCACCCAGGTCGCGTAGGCGCAACTGGCGAGCCAGCTCATCGGCCGCTTCGAGGTTGGTCTTGAGCGCCGTTTCCTCGATGTCTGAACCCTTGGTGGCGCGACCGGAGTTAACATCGACGGCGACCAGCGCTTCGGTGTGATCGATGACGATAGCGCCGCCGGAAGGCAGGTTGACCTGGCGGGCGAAGGCGGTCTCGATCTGGTGCTCGATCTGGAAGCGCGAGAACAGCGGCACGTCGTCGCGGTAGCGCTTGACGCGATTGACGTTGCCCGGCATGACCGTGCCCATGAAGGCGCGGGCCTGCTCATACACCTCGTCGGTGTCGATCAGGATTTCGCCGATGTCCGGCTGGAAGTAGTCGCGGATGGCGCGAATGACCAAGGAGCCTTCGAGGTAGATCAGGAAGGCACCGGATTGCTGCTGGGCGGCACCTTCGATGGCGCTCCACAGCTGCAGCAGGTAGTTCAAGTCCCACTGCAGTTCTTCGGCCTGGCGGCCGATGGCGGCAGTACGGGCGATCAGGCTCATGCCTTGTGGCACTTCCAACTGATCCATGACTTCGCGCAACTCGGCGCGCTCATCGCCGTCCACACGGCGGGAAACGCCGCCACCACGCGGGTTGTTCGGCATCAGAACCAGGTAGCGACCGGCCAGCGAGACGTAGGTGGTCAGGGCGGCACCCTTGTTACCGCGTTCGTCCTTGTCGACCTGAACGATCAGTTCCTGGCCTTCCTTCAAGGCCTCGTTGATCTTTGCACGGCCAGCTTCGACGCCCGGCTGGAAATAGGCGCGGGAGACTTCCTTGAACGGCAGGAAGCCGTGGCGATCGGCACCGTAATCGACGAAGCAGGCTTCGAGAGACGGTTCGATCCGGGTGATGACACCCTTGTAGATGTTGCTTTTGCGTTGTTCCTTGGCGGCGGATTCAATGTCGAGATCGATCAATTTCTGACCGTCGACAATGGCGACACGGAGTTCTTCCGCCTGTGTCGCATTGAAGAGCATGCGTTTCATTGTTTTGGGGCTCCAGCGCACATGGGCACGCTGCAACGAAACGCCTTGGCAGGCAGCGACTTTTCTTTATCGGGTTGCGTTCATGTAAGTGATGAGGGCAAAGGCGATTGGAAGGTGCTGATCAAAAAACGGCCGCGTGTTTTTTATTGAAATGCGCGACCTGAAAATCCCTGCCACAGGCAATCGTGCGTGCTTACCGTGGGCTTATCCATTAACATCACTACTTTTGGTGAGTGAACTTAACCAGTCGTTT
>CAZDRS010000540.1:0-1662 GCA_964507585.1 uncultured Dechloromonas sp. | reverse complement strand
GGTTGGCCAGGTAGGAGGTGTCGGCCGAGCGGAGAAAGCCGTAGCCGTCGGGCAGGACTTCAAGCGTGCCGTCGCCGTAGATGGTGTCGCCATTTTTGGCTTTGGCCTTGAGGATGGCGTAGATCAGCTCTTGCTTGCGCATCCGGTTGGCGTTTTCGATGCCAAGTTCGGTGGCCATGTCGAGCAGCTTGCTGACGTGTAGGGTCTTGAGTTCGGAAAGTTGCATGTGGGAGTGGTGGCGCCGGATAGGGAACGGGCGACAGCCCGGGGGCCGGGGCGCTGAAACAGAGAGCTTGGGAGGGGAAGGACGCGGGCGATTGCCTGTCGCGTCAGCCTGAAGGCGCAGAACGCACCTTCAGGCGAGGAGACTACGAAGATTACAGGTTGCTGTCAATAAAGGCAGCGAGTTGGGACTTGGACAGTGCGCCAACCTTGGTGGCTTCGATGTTGCCGTTCTTGAAGATCATCAGGGTCGGAATGCCGCGGATGCCGTACTTGGCCGGGGTGGCCTGGTTGTCGTCGATATTGACCTTGGCAACCTTCAGCTTGCCGGCGTATTCGTTGGCGACTTCGTCGAGGATCGGGGCGATCATCTTGCACGGGCCGCACCATTCAGCCCAGTAGTCGACGAGAACCGGCTGCTGCGACTGCAGCACTTCGGCTTCAAAAGTATCGTCGGTGACGTAATGGATATGCTCGCTCATGGTTTCCTCGTGGAAGGGGGTATGGGACAGACTGCGCCGGAACGGCGACTGGAAAGTTGGCGTGATGCTAGCGAAAAATAATCCCTTAGGGAAGCACAAGTGGGCGGGTCAAGACGAAATCGCCCACTAACCGCCGGCTTTCAAAAGGTTGGCGAGTTCGACGGCGGTCTTGACATGCATCTTGTCGAACAGGTTGGCACGATGTACTTCGACGGTACGCATGCTGATATTGAGTTCGTCGGCGATGACCTTGTTGAACTTGCCGGCCAGCACCAGTTCCATGATCTGCCGTTCGCGCGTGGTCAGGTTGGCGAGGCGGGCCTTGACCGAGTCGACGGTGGCGCTGGCGGCGCGCTGCCGGGTGTCGAGGGCGATGGCTTCCTCGACGCGGCTGGCCAGGTCGTTGTCGTTGAAGGGTTTTTCGAAGAAGTCGAAAGCGCCTTTTTTCAGCGTGGCGACGGCCAGCGGTACGTCGCCGTGGCCGGTCAGGAAGATGACCGGCAGCGTGGACTGGCGCTCGCCGAGCTGGTCGAAGCAATCCAGGCCGGTCATGCCGGTCATCCGCATGTCGAGCACGATGCAGCCGCGCATGTCCTTGTTCCAGGCAGCGAGAAAGCTCTCGGCCGAGTCGAAGTTGACGCTGGGGATGCCGCGCGACTTGAGCAGCCAGGACAGGGCATCGCGGATCGCTTCGTCGTCGTCGACCAGGTAGGCTTGGGGAGTGCTCATGCGTTTTCGAGAGGGAGGGTGAAGCGGAATATCGTACCGCTTCCGGTCGGCGAATGGGGATTGTCCTCGGCCCACAGGCGGCCGCGGTGGAATTCGATGATCGACCGGCAGATCGACAGGCCGATACCCATGCCCTCCGGTTTGGTGGTGAAGAAGGCCGTGAATAGTTTGTCGCGCACTTCATGCGGGATGCCGCTGCCGTTGTCGCTGACGCTGATGCACAGTTCGC
>CAZDRS010000539.1:0-1667 GCA_964507585.1 uncultured Dechloromonas sp. | reverse complement strand
CGAAATACTTGTACTCGGTCGACTTCGTGGTCGGGCCGCCCTTGCCACCCTTCTTGTCCTTCTGGATGCTCTCCCTCAGCGGTCGAGCCCAGATGATGTTGCCAGTCAGGCGGCGCACACCGAAGGTGATGGGGATCGGCAGACCGTACAGGGAGAACGGGACATTGAGATCCTTGAGACGCGGGCCAAAGATCTTCACATCACCGTCGACATTGTCGGTGATCTTGTAGCCGGACAGATACCGATCGTCCGGAGGCTCGAAGATCTCGATGGTCGGCGGGATGTCCACCCACTCGCCATTGATCCCACCTGTGAAGAACATCGTCATGCGAAGGCCCTGAACCTGAAGGACGTCAACGCCCGCTGGCGGTGATCGTCCGTGATGTATTCCTCAACGACCCTGCGATGGGCAAGCGAGCTGTGGAGCAGGCTCCTGTGACCATTCAGGGTGGTCATCATGCCAACATGCTGAGGGAAGACCTTGTCTCGGAGCACAATCACATCGCCGTCTGGCAGATCCTCCAGTCCCCCTGGGCCGAGCCTGATCTCCTGGGCCCACTGCCGTGAGATCTCGATGAGCTCGCGGCTGGTGGACTGTCGAGGATAGTTGTAGTTGTCAGGATACTCGCACAGTCCGAGCTCGAAGGCCGGAACGAGCACCAGACCCAGGCAGTCGATGCCCACGCGGGTGCGGCCCTGGTGCCGCCACTTGACCCCGATGTAGGACCTGGCGATCTCAACGAGCCGTGCGCGGGTCTCCGCCTCAGATGAAGGAGTCACTGAGTCCATCCTGGCCGGGGACGAAGGGATATCCACGATAGTTGGCGATGTTTGCGAACTTGGTCTGGCATGTGCTCCTCGTCTTGTCGCAGCCAGCGACGATATCGAAGGTGTCGCCTGCCTCGATGTCCTCTGGCATCTCGAGCGCCAGCACGAGCTGGTCATGCCCAGAGAGGTACGCCTGGGCCAGGACCTCGATGCTCTGGTTCAGGTTGCTGCCGCCCGTCCAGGTGAGGACGCCGAATGAGAAGTAGCCATCCGCTGGATCGCCGGACAGGTCGACCGAGATCTTGGTCCGTGTCGAGACTGAGAACACAGTCCCGGTCATTAGCGTCGGTGCCAAGTCGACCGTGCAGCGGGCGTCGCCAAGATCGGCGGTGCACTCCTGGGTGTAGAACTGGCCAATGCGCATGTCGCCGCGATTGAGGATGCCCCGGACCTCGAAGCTGCCTGTGCCCTTGTTGCTCGCCTCGATGATCGAGATCTGACCAACGAGGATGACAATCTCGCCCAGGGCAGGGTTGCTCCAGTCGACCCAGGAGACCTTGAAGGTCGCGCCGTCGTAGCGACCACGGATGAAGTCCACGCTGGCGATGCCGCCGCTGCCATCGAGGATGACCTTGGCGTTGGTGGACGTCACACCACCCTGGATGGCGGTTGAGATATTGGCGATGCTGATCGAGGAATTGGAGATATAGGTGTTGCCGCTGAACGTGATGTCGCCGTCGAAGTCCGTGAAGCGAAGGACCTCCCCGCTGGTGCGTGTGATCGTGAACAGGCGAGCCAGAGTGGTCGTGCCTGTGGACAGTGCGGACTGAAGAGAGCCTCCAATGGTCCTCACTCGCGAACCTCCATGATCTCAAGGCTGGGGATCTCACCTGCCTCGA
>CAZDRS010000538.1:0-1675 GCA_964507585.1 uncultured Dechloromonas sp. | reverse complement strand
AAACCGGTCGTCGCCATCTACTCGACCTTCCTGCAGCGCGCCTACGATCAGCTGGTGCACGACGTGGCGCTGCAGAACCTGCCGGTCGTCTTCGCCGTCGACCGCGGCGGCCTGGTCGGCGCCGATGGCCCGACCCATCACGGCACCTTCGACCTGTCCTACGTCACCTGCATCCCCAACATGGTGGTGATGACGCCATCCGACGAGGCCGAATGCCGGCGCATGCTATCCACGGCCTATGCCCTGAATTGCCCGAGCATGGTGCGCTACCCGCGCGGCAGCGGCACCGGCGCGATTCCATCGACCCAACTCGACACCCTGCCGCTCGGCAAGGGCGAAATCCGTCGTCACGGCAAGGATGTCGCCCTGCTCGCCTTCGGCACCCTGCTCGCCCCGGCGCTGGCGGCCGGCGACGAACTCGACGCCACCGTCGCCAACATGCGCTACGTCAAACCGATCGATGCCGAACTGATCGTCGAACTGGCCGGGAACCATTCCCTGCTGGTCACACTCGAAGAAAACGCCGTGATTGGCGGCGCCGGCTCGGAAGTCGAGCGGGTGCTGGCGGAAAGTGGGCTGAACGTGCCGGTGCTGCGCCTCGGCCTGCCCGACCGCTTCATCGATCACGGCGAACAAGGCCAGTTGCTATCCGAGCTCGGCCTCGACAAGGACGGCATCGTGCGCGCAATCGACGAACGGCGCCGTGCCCGAGCCAACAAACAATAAATTACCGAGAGAACTGCGAATGACCGCCCCCAACCCAAACATCCCCGACGTCCAGAATTCGGCCGACACGCGCCAGATTGCGATCAACAAGGTCGGCATCAAGTCCATCCGCCACCCGATCAAGGTGCAGGACAAATCGACCGGCATCCAGCATACCATCGCCATGTTCAACATGTACGTCGGCCTGCCGCACAACTTCAAAGGCACGCACATGTCGCGCTTCGTGGAGATCCTGAACAGCCACGAACGCGAAATCTCGGTCGAGAATTTCCCCACCATGCTGCGCGACATGGTCGTCAAGCTCGAAGCCCAGACCGGGCACATCGAGATGAATTTCCCCTACTTCATCAACAAGACGGCCCCGGTTTCCGGCGTACAGAGCCTGATGGACTACGACGTCACCTTCATCGGCGACATTTGCAACGGTGAAATCGTTACCTCGACCAAGGTCGTCGTGCCGGTGACCAGCCTGTGCCCATGCTCGAAGAAGATTTCCGAGCGCGGCGCCCACAACCAGCGCTCGCACGTCACGGTCACCGCCCGCACCAATGACTTCATGTGGATTGAGGAAATCGTCCAGCTGGTCGAGCAGGAAGCCTCCTGCGAGCTCTACGGCCTGCTCAAGCGACCGGACGAGAAGTACGTCACCGAGCGCGCCTACGACAACCCCAAGTTCGTCGAAGACATGGTGCGCGACGTGGCCGCCCGCCTCAATGCAGAAGCACGTATCGACGCCTATGTGATCGAATCGGAAAACTTCGAGTCGATCCACAACCATTCCGCCTATGCCCTGATCGAAAACGACAAGCGCAAACCAGGCGCGCACTGCTAAGCAACCGAACAGGAAAACAAAACGGGGCGCCGCAGCGCCCCGTTTCTTTTTGAACCTTCGAGAAGCCGATCAGGCCTTCTTGAAATCCAGCTTTTCCTTGATACGAGCCGACTTGCC
>CAZDRS010000537.1:0-1682 GCA_964507585.1 uncultured Dechloromonas sp. | reverse complement strand
TTTCTACAGGAGAGGTAGTATGAGTGGTGCAACCTACCCGGACACGGTGAAGACCTTGTTCAAGACCAAAGAGTTCAACACCGACGCGGACGGTATGCTGCATGCGGCCATTGGTGTTGCTGGCGAGGCCGGCGAGCTGCTGGACGCAGTCAAGAAGGTGTGGGCCTATGGCAAAGTACTGGACCATGAGAACGCTATCGAGGAGCTCGGCGATCTCGAATTCTACATGGAAGCGCTGCGTCAGCAAATCGGGGTCAGCCGCGAAGACGTTCTGCGGGCTAATCAAGAAAAACTTGCCAAGCGATATCCAGGCTTCCGATACTCCGACTCACACGCCCAGGCCAGACTCGACAAAGCGGAGAGCACCATCGGCCGCGAAGACGTTCTGCAGGCTAATCAAGAAAAACTTGCCAAGCGATACGGGATCGTTTTCAACCCTGAAGGAGATCAATATGACTGACCGCGTAGCCAAACTGCAGGAATGGCACCAAGCCGTCCTCGCCGCCCAGGAAGCCAAGAAGGTGGTGGAGGCCGAGCAAGCCCTCCGCAAAGAAGTGATGGCACTGTTCTTCCCCGAGCCGGTGGAGGGCACCAACAAGTTCGAGCTCGAAGCCGGCTGGTCTCTCAAGGCCACTCACAAGATCGAGCGCAAGGTGGATGAAGCTGCCCTGCCGGCGGTGCTTCAACAGCTCCGCGAGATGGGCATCAATCCTGATCCGCTGATCCGCACCAAGCCCGACCTCGACACTAAGGCGTACAAGTCACTGGTCCAGATCAATCCCGACGCCGCCCACGTCTTCGAGCAGGCCTTGACCATCAAGCCCGGTTCGCCGACCGTGGAGCTGGTCCCTCCGAAGGCAGCGTGATGGCCATCCAAATAACCACAACCCAGCGGGCCGCTCAATTGCATGGCATTAAGGCGCTGGTGTATGGCAAGTCGGGTGCTGGCAAGACCAAGCTCGCCGCGACGGCGCCAGCACCGGTCATCCTGTCGGCAGAGTCTGGCATCCTCTCCCTGCGCGAATACCAGATCCCAATGATCCAGATTCGCACAGTGGCTGAGCTGACCGAGGCTCATCAATGGGCACTGAACTCGGCGGAGGCGCGGCAATTCGCCACCATCTATATCGACTCCATCTCGGAGATCGGAGAGGTGGTGCTGGCCAATGCCAAGGCCCAGGTCAAAGACCCGCGACAAGCCTACGGCGAGCTCATTGAGAAAATGATGATGACCATCAAGGCATTTCGCGACCTCCCCGGCAAGAATGTGGTCATGGCGGCCAAGCAGGAACCCATCAAAGACGAGATGACTGGCATCGTGCAATATGGCCCCAGCATGCCCGGCTCCAAGCTCGGCCCGCAGCTTCCATATTTATTCGACGAAGTGTTCCGCCTCGGTGTCGGGAAGACTCCGCAGGGGGTAGAATACAGATTCTTGCAGACCGGACCCGATCTGCAGTACGACGCCAAAGACCGGTCGGGGTCTCTGGATCCCGTTGAACCTCCCGACCTTTCGTTTGTTTTCACCAAAATCCTAGGAGTTAAGTGATGGCCCAATTGAATTTCGATGCATCCCAAGTTGCCCCGAGCGAAGCCCTCGAGGCAATCCCAGCAGGCTGGTACACCGCGCAGATGACCGCTTCCGAGATGAAGCCGACCGCCGACGGCACCGGCGCCTACAT
>CAZDRS010000536.1:0-1688 GCA_964507585.1 uncultured Dechloromonas sp. | reverse complement strand
CAACTGGAACAGATGCGCCATTGCCTGTAGCTGGAGGTGTGGCACCACCAGTGCCTGCACTGTGGGCAGATCCACCACCAGCAGGTGTATGAGCCGATCCCGACGAACCAGCATCTGGAGTAAGTGTTTGACCATGGCCAACCATGCCACCAAGAAACTGTTGTATGCCAGACGTAGGCTGCACACCACCGTGTGCTAACTGTGAGCTAAACCATGTAGCTGCCGAATTTCGTGCCGATGCCAACGCTGTAACAGTATCCCCGGCATGAACTTGGTCAAAGATACCAGCTATGCGGTCATCGAATAAACCGCGAATTTCCTGAACAACAGTTCCAACTATTTCACCAGCAATGATTCCACCAACAATACCAAAAATAAAACCATACGCAGCCGCAGTAGCGACGCGTTTTGAAGCCAAAATATCCCTAGCTTTCCTTCTTTCACTTCTATCTGTATCAAATTTTGTATTGGTTTGTTCTATAACTTTATCTTGAATAGCGCTTAGCATCTCACCATAACTTTTATCTGTATCAAATTTATAGTCCTTACTATCAATAGTTACCTTAACTTCAGAACCAATAGTATTATCTTTTTCGCTACCATCTTTATAGGTATTTAGTTTTTGCTTCAATATGTTTAATGTCTTTAGAAATGCTAGTTTTTGACCTGGTTTTTCCTGGATAAATACATCTACACCAATACCAGCCATGTCATCATAATCTTTGTAGGCCTGCATTTTGGCCATGCAAGCAAATGCTTTGGCTAGTTCCTGAGGCGATGTATCTGCAAGTTCTGGCTGAGTCGGGTCAGTTAAGTCAATAAATGTATTCATTTCGTTGGTAAGTTCGGCCAGTTTGTGCCCCGCGAAATGCTCATTTACTTCGTGTATTTGCTGACGTCGACTGTTGGCGGCAGTATCATCTGTAGCATATTCTACACCTAGCGCACGTTCCTGCTGGGCCATAACTATCTCGCCCTTTATGGCTTTTAGTTCATTTGCAGATGCTATCATAGCACTACCAGTACCAAACATGCCTATTTTGGCAAGCTTTGAAAAAGTTGACTTGGCACCGTAGCTAATATATGCGCCAACTAGGGCTACACCCAACACAATACCTGTTGCAAGCTCGACATTTTCACCGCTAATGCGGCCGTTCTTATCTAACCACCGAGTAAGCCTATCTAGCCTGGTTTTTCCCTTAAATGCGTTAGACCCAGACCTGGCCCGGTAGCCCTGGATTTTGATATTATCAAGTACAGCGTTAACTTGAAACATTGCTTTATCATGTTCATTTTCAGCCTCATATACCTCATACATTTTTTCGGCAATATCATATAAATTATCGGCACTTTGAACGTTTCTAGCAAAAAATTCTGGCGATATTTCTGGGTGGGTTCTTACTAGATCGGCAAACTTTTCAGCTCGTAAACTTAGTAGAAGTGTTTTATTTTTCCTTTCGAAATCAACTTGACTATTATCTACTCGTTGCTGACAATAAGCAGTAACTACATCCTTAATAGCAGCCTTTATATAGCCCGCTTGAACATCCTCGATTGCTATATCTTCGACACCTTTTCGCTTTGTAGTGTCGTCTTTGGTCTCAATTAATTCACCGACAGTTTCGGCCATTTTATCGATAGATAGTTCAGCTATTGCAGCATCTTTTTTGCCATACAAACGTAGAACC
>CAZDRS010000535.1:0-1688 GCA_964507585.1 uncultured Dechloromonas sp. | reverse complement strand
CGGTCGGCGTCTTCGAACTGCCGCAGTTCGCCGGCGGCACCAAGATGATGGCCTCCGCCATCGCCCACTCCGAAGCCTTCTCCATCGCCGGCGGCGGCGACACCCTGGCCGCCATCGCCAAGTTCCACATCCATGACGACGTCGGCTACATCTCCACTGGCGGCGGCGCCTTCCTGGAATTCCTCGAAGGCAAGACCCTGCCGGCGATCGCAATCCTCGAGGAACGCGCCAAAGGCTAGTTGTTAGTTGCTGGTCATTAGTTATTAGTCACAAGCAAAGTCAAAGACGGTGGCCTACAGTGACCTGCTGGTCTGGCAAAGAGCAATGGATCTCGTGGTTGAAATCTATGGTCTTTGCCAGAGTTTCCCGGCAGCGGAGCGTTATGGACTGATCTCGCAAATGCAGCGGGCGGCCATCTCGATTCCGAGCAACATCGCAGAAGGCCAAGCCCGCAAAAGCGACGGCGCCTTTCTAAACCACTTGTCGATTGCAGCCGGCTCGCTTGCTGAATTAGAGACTCAGTTCATACTCTCCGAACGCTTGGGATTTTGCTCGAAACCAACTTGCCTTCTTGTCCTATCCAAAACCGATGAAATAGGTCGCATGCTGACCGGCCTCAGATCATCGCTAGCCACTAACAACTAACATCTAGAGACTAAAAGCCATGTCCCGCCACACAAAGATCGTCGCCACGCTCGGCCCCGCTTCTTCCTCGCAAGAAGTTCTCGAAAGACTGGTTCAGGCCGGGGTCGACGTCGTTCGCATGAATTTTTCGCACGGCAGTGCCGAGGATCACAAGGCGCGGGCTGATGGCATCCGCGCTGCCGCGGCCAAATTTGGCCGCACCGTTGGCATCCTGGGCGACCTGCAGGGGCCGAAGATTCGGGTTGGCAAGTTCGAGGCCGGCAAGATCTCGCTACAGATTGGCGACAGCTTCATCCTTGATGCAGCGTGCGCACTGGGCAACCAGGAGCGCGTCGGCCTCGATTACAAGGAATTGCCCAAGGACGTGCAATCCGGCGACATCCTGCTGCTCGATGACGGCCGCCTGAAGCTGGAGGTGATGCTGGTGCGCGGCACGGAAATCCACACGCGCGTACTGGTTGGCGGCGACCTGTCGAACAACAAGGGCATCAACCGCCAGGGCGGCGGCCTGACCGCGCCGGCGCTGACCGCCAAGGACATGGACGACATCAAGACGGCGGCGCAGATCGGCGTCGATTTCGTTGCCGTCTCCTTTCCGAAAAGCGCCGCCGACATGTACATGGCGCGCCAGTTGCTGCGCGCTGCCGGCAGCCAGGCCGTGCTGATCGCCAAGATCGAGCGCGTCGAAGCAGTGGCCAATCTGGAGGAAATTCTCGACGCCTCCGATGGGGTGATGGTCGCCCGCGGCGATCTTGCCGTTGAGGTGGGTGATGCCGCCGTACCGGCATTGCAGAAGAAGATGATCCGCCTGGCCCGTGACCGCAACAAACTGACCATCACGGCAACGCAGATGATGGAATCGATGATTTCGTCGCCGGTACCAACCCGCGCCGAAGTCTCCGACGTGGCCAATGCCGTGCTCGACGGTACCGATGCGGTGATGCTGTCGGCCGAAACGGCGAGCGGCAAGTACCCGGTCGACACCGTCGAGGCCATGGCCCGCGTCTGCGTCGAGGCCGAACGTTCGGCCGAAGTGACGCTCG
>CAZDRS010000534.1:0-1689 GCA_964507585.1 uncultured Dechloromonas sp. | reverse complement strand
CGGAGAAAAGCCATGAAGGGCGACAAGAAAATCATCGATATCCTCAATGCACTGCTGGCTGGCGAACTGACCGCCGTCGATCAATACCTGATCCACGGTGAAATGTACGCCGACATGGGCCTCAACCAACTGGCCGAAAAGAGCATTCACGAATCCGACCACGAGCGCCAGCATGCCCGTGCCATCATCCAGCGCATCCTGTTCCTCGAAGGCAAGCCGGATCTCTCCAAGCGCGAAGGACTGAAGATCGGCAAGACCGTGCCGGAAATGCTCAAGTCCGACCTGGCCGTCGAATACAAGGTCGATGGCGAACTGAAGAAGGCCATCGCCGCCTGCGAAAAGGCCCAGGACTACGTCACCCGCGAGATGCTGGTGGTGCAGCTCGACGACACCGAGATGGATCACGCCTACTTCCTCGAAAAGCAGCTCAAGCTGATCGAACTGGTCGGCCTCGAGAACTACCAGCAGAGCCAGATGGGCTCCAGCGCGGTTTAAGGAGGCATGGCGATGAAAGGCGACAAGAAGATCATTACCGCCCTCAACCTGGTGCTGAAGAACGAGCTGACCTCGATCAACCAGTATTTCCTGCATGCCCGCATGTTCCGCAACTGGGGCCTGGAAAAGCTCAACGACTACCAGTACAAGCAGTCGATCCGCGTGATGAAGGAAGCCGACGAACTGATCGAGCGCATCCTCTTCCTCGAAGGCCTGCCCAACCTGCAGAACCTCGGCAAGCTGCTGATCGGCGAAAATGTCGTCGAATGCCTGCAGGGCGACCTCAAGTACGAGCAGGAAATCCAGCGCCCGCAGCTGATCGAAGCCATCGCCCTGTGCGAGGAACTGCAGGACTACGTCAGCCGCGACCTGCTCCACGAGTTACTCGAACACTGCGAAGAAGCCATCGACTGGCTGGAAACCCAGCAATCGCTGATCGAGAACGTGACCCTGCCGAATTACCTGCAGGCCCACATGGAGCCGGGCGGGGACTGAACGCTCGCTCCACACCGTATAAAACCGGAAGCCACAAGTTCGATCTTGTGGCTTTTTTTGTTAACCGCGCCCCGGCAACCTCAGCATCGACACCCTGCAGTTAAAAATAATATTGACATCCATTCTCATTTATCTACAATAGGAACAGTTCTCATTATCGCAAATAGCGGAGATCCTTCATGTACGTATGTGTCTGCCAGGCCGTCACCGATCGGCAAATTCGCGAAGCCGCGCAAAGTGGCGCTCGTACGCTGAAAGACCTCCGCCGTGACCTGGGCGTCACCCGCGACTGCGGCCGTTGCGCCTCCTGCGCCCATGAATGCCTGCGCGAAGCGCATGGCGAAGCTGCCAAACCGGGCAAGGCGCTGCGCCGGGCGGCCTGAAGCTTTCGTTTCACCGTTTCGTTTCACCGATTTCCCCCTGCAACAAAAACGGGAGCCGATAATGGCTCCCGTTTTGCTTTGTGCTGGCCAGCCGCTCAGGCTGCATCGACCAGCACCCAGTGATTGTCCAATGCCATCGGCTTGGGCCAGGCCAGGAAAACCGGCTTGGCCACCGGGTGCCAGCGCACCAGCCCGGGCGCCGTCGCCACCAGCACCCCGCCACCCGGCTGCGGCCCCGGCCATTCGGCCATGGCATACGCCTCCTGCAATTCGACGACCGGCGTCAGTTTCTCCGGCGCGCCCGGGTGCCAGAGCT
>CAZDRS010000533.1:0-1692 GCA_964507585.1 uncultured Dechloromonas sp. | reverse complement strand
GTGCCTGATAACAATCAGACACCGAATTTACAATAATTCTAATAGCAACCAAGTCAAAAATCTCTTCTATAATCCAATTTTTTCTTTCCAATTTCCGATATAGACTGTATATACCTTTTACACGTTTGTTTATTTCTGGAGAATAACCCATTTGAGTATACAAATCATTGCGCAGACCTCTGTAAACTTTTTCTATGGTTTCATCTGCCCGTTTTAAGTTGTTGGCTATGATGGCTTTAGTCTTCTTGTAGTCATCTGGATAAGCGTAGGGAAAAGCCAAGTCTGTAATAATAGAAACCAATTTACCCATACCCATTCTCGATGCCAGGGGTGCGTATATCAATATACTTTCCAGTGCAATTCTTTGTTGTTTTTCGGCCGGTAAATATTCCAGCGTTTCTAGATTGTGCCATCTGTCGGCCAGTTTCAATATAACTACTCTAACGTCTTTGGCAAGGGTTATAAAAAACTTTCGCAGTGATTCAACATGTCGTTCACTTCCTCTGTATTTTAGAGTTCCAAGTTTACTGACCCCATTAACCAGTAGTGCTATTTCGCTACCAAATTCTTTTGAAATATCATTTTTTGTGACTGAAGTGTCTTCTATGGTGTCATGTAGTAGCGCGGCACATATTAGATCTGGACCCATATTAAGTTCGGCGATATGCAGGGCTACAGCTATACAATGCTCGGTAAAATAATCTTTACCATTTGCACGAGTTTGACCTTTGTGAGCATTTTGTCCAAACTTGTAGGCTTTCGATATTTTTTCAATATCCTTGGCGGATAATTCAGGGTTAATTTTTGTTAATTTGGTGATAAACTTTTTCAAATTCATAGTATTATCTCCGGTTCTGGCTCTAGCATTACGCCAAACATGGCATAAACTTTATTGATTATAATAGCTATTATTGCAGCAAGATCTTCGTAATTTTTTGCTGACTTATTGATTAGTACCAAGGCTTGTTTGTCCGAAACGACCATCCCATTGTGTTCGTAACCTTTTAGTCCCGCTTGCTCGATAAGCCAACCGGCTGCCAGCTTTAACATGTTTTTATCAGCAGGATACATAGGCATCTCGGGATATTTATTCCTTAATTGGCTAGCAAAGCTTTGATTTATTATAGGGTTTTTGAAAAATGATCCTGTATTGGCAATTTTATCTGGATCGGGTAATTTGCTAGATCGAAGCGATATGACTGCGCTACGAACATCTTTCAAACTAGGTTTATTATTACCGATTAGTTTATTTGCGAGAACCTGATAGCTAGGCAATCTATATGAATTATCAAATGGTTTTAGCTGAAAACAGACCGTGGTTATAATGTATCGACCATACTCACCGGTTTTAAATATACTGTTACGATAGCTAAAATTACATTGCGCGTTACTTAGTTCAACAAACTTGTCACAAGTAGTGTCGTATGCTCGAACATACTTTATAACATCTTTAACCTCTTGGCCATAAGCGCCTATATTGTTAACTGGACATGCCCCTGTTGTGCCTGGTATTAGTGACAGGGCTTCTATTCCAGCCAAATTATTTTCAATACTTAGTTTTACGATCTCATCCCACTTTTCACCAGAGTTGGCTACAATCTGTAATTTGGTTTTATCGATATTAACGCCCTTTAGGTTGTTAACTATAATCAGCCCATTGTATCCTGAGTCGGTAAACACAATATTTGACCC
>CAZDRS010000532.1:0-1701 GCA_964507585.1 uncultured Dechloromonas sp. | reverse complement strand
TGACCAGGAACTGCAGGTTGGGCACCTGCTCGGCAGCCTGGATCAGCAATTGCACCGCCCCCTCCAGGTCGCCACTGCGCGCCGCCAGCACGCCGCGGTTGTTGAGTTCGACAATCTCCTTGCCGACCTGTTCGAGAATGGCCTTGCCGGCCGCCCCCTGTCCGGTACGCTCGAAGACATTGGTGATGTGGTTGAGCAGTTGCTGGTCTTCGTGGTTTTCGGCAGCCGCCTGGCGCATCAAGCGTGCCCCCTCGCTCTCGTTGCCGGCCGCGTAACAGGCATGCGCCAGATCGACGGCCAGCCGCTGCGAAGCATGCCGCCCCTTCGCCGCCGCCTCATCCTGTACCTGCCGCTGCAACGCCAGCGCCTTGTCCACCACCGCCTTCGCCTTGTCATCCGCCCCTTCGGCATGCAGGCACAAACTTTCGGTAACCAGTGCAGCCAGTTCTGCCTGCTTGTCGCCCCGCCATTCGCGCTTCATCTCCGCCGCAATCTTGCGCGAGGCTTCGACCTGGCCACGTTCGACCAGCACGCGCGACAGGTTGGCAAAATCATCCACCGTCCGCAGGCTCGACCCCTTGCTACGCTCGATCACCTTGCCGTAAGCCTTTTCGGCCGTCAGCAAATCCTTGTTGCGGGCCGCGACATCGCCCACCAGGCGCTGACGCAAGGTGTTGTGCGGCGACGCATCGGCCGCCCGCTGCAGGGCATGCTGCGCATCTTCCAGACGACCCTGCGCTTCATGCACCGAAGCCAGAAAATCGTAGGCCGACAGAAAATCGGGGGCTTCCTCGGTCACCTGTTCGGCCAGTTGCTCGGCCTCGTCGAGCGCTCCCCGGTCGCGCAAGGCAACCGCCAGGCCCATCTTGGCCCAGGGCACGACCCGCCCCTCCAGCACGCGCCGGAACACTTCCTCCGCCTCGCGCGTCCGCCCCAGTTGATGCAGCAACTCGCCCTTGAAGCGCAAGGCATCGTACATGTAGGCCGGTTGCTGCTGGATAACCCGATCGCAGGCGGCAATCGCCTCCTCCAGCGCCCCGCGCTCGATCTGCTCGTAGATGTGGCGCAGCACGTGCTTCTTGTAGATCACCTTGACCAGCCGGCTTTGCAACTGCTCGGCCGTGAACGGCTTGATCAGGTAATCGTCCGGCGCCAACTCGGCCAGCGCCACCACGTTGGTGTAGCTGCGCTCGCTGGTAATGATCATGTACACCGTCGCCAGCGGAATCAGGTGCGCGTGGCGCAGTTCCTCGAGCAGTTGCTGGCCGTCGCGCCCATCGTCGAGCACGAAATCGGACAGGATGATGTCGAAGCGATTGCTCTTGACCTGGCGGATCACCTCGGCCGAATTCCCCGCCCCATGCACCGCAGTCACGCCCAGCGCACCCAGCATCAAGCGCAGCGAATCGCGTGCCGGCGGATAGCGATCAACGATCAGGACACGTTTCTTGGCCAACGATTGCTGCAAAACCAGCAGCATCTCGTCATTGTCGAGCGGGTTGGCAGGCTTGGCGGGCGGCAAGTTCATCGGCATGAAGTTACTGCACTTCGCCAGGCAGGGCAAGGAAGCGGCAAAAACCTTCGAGTTTTCAGCGGCCTGACGTAAAATCAGCGGCCCGATACTGCACCGCAACAACGCTACGCCCATGCTCTATCCCACCCGTTTCGATGTCATCGTCGTCGGCGGCGGCCACGCCGGCA
>CAZDRS010000531.1:0-1701 GCA_964507585.1 uncultured Dechloromonas sp. | reverse complement strand
ACAGCAGCCACACGATCAGCAGGTTGGTGTGGACCATGCGGGCCACGTTGAACGGGATGGCAGGGAACAGGAAGTCGCCGAGCACATACTGCAGGCCAAGAATCAGGCCGAACAGGATTTGACCGACAAACAGACCGATTGCCGCGATGAAATAGGGTTTTGCAACCGCTTGGGATTTGAATTGCATTCTCAGTTCTCCTCTCGATCAGCCCTGGCTGTTAGGCGGCCAGTTTGCGTCGTTGATCGAATTGACGTGCTTCAGGAAGGCCACGATGGCATCCAGTTGCGCGTCGGTGAAGTTGAACTGCGGCATGCTGCGGCGACCCGGGATGCCCTCTTTCGGACGAGCCTGGATGAACGCCTTGGTGCCTTCTTCGCCGTAGCGGACAACGACGTTGCCCAGTTCCGGAGCGAAGTAGGCGCCTTCACCCATCAGGGTGTGGCAACCGATGCAGTTATTTACTTCCCAGAGCTTCTTGCCTTCGGCGACCTGCGGCGTGATGTTCTGCCGCATGTCGCGTTTCGGTAGTTGCGAATGGGTGTCGAATGACAGCGCAAGGAACAACAGGAAGAAGAAAACCGTCCCCCCGTAGAAAATGTTCCGCGCCATCGACTTGGTGAAAGCGCCACTCATTGTTTTTCCCCCTTTCGGAAATTGTTTGGCGGGTCGATGGTATTTGCCGAAGGGGGATACGGCTTTGATGCCTGCTAAAAAACACCCGATTTTCTCTTGCCGGAAGCATGTTCGGGAGGCCCGGAAAGCCCGTCTGGAGCGGGCTTTGATGTTGCTGTTCAGTAGCGGACGCCAGTTGGCGGGGTAAAGCTGTCGATGGCGTTCAAATAAGCGCTGCGGGCGAAGGCCGAGGGGTCGGGGTGATTGCGCTGGCTCATCGAGCCCTTCAGTTGCTCGACCGAGTCGTATTCGCGCTCGCCCAGCCATGCTTGCAGGTCGACCAGCATCTGGGTAATCACTCCCGGGCCATTGAGCAGGATACCGCTGGCGACGTGGGTGACGTCGGCGCCGGCAAGCAGCATTTTCAGCGCATCGCCGGCTGTGTGGATACCGCCGGAAGCGGCCAGCGTGATCGGCGTCTGGCCGCGCAGGATGGCGATCCAGCGCATGGCGAGCAGGCCGTCGGCCGAGGTGGATAGTTGCACGCGGTCGACGACGTCCAGCGTAGCCAGGTCGATGTCCGGCTGGAAGAAGCGGTTGAACAGCGAAACGCCTGCCGCGCCTGCTTCTTCGGCCCGCCGGACGAAGTGGGGCAGGGATGAAAAGAAGGGCGACAGCTTCAGGCAGATCGGAATGCCGACCACGCCTTTCAGTCCGCTGAGCAGGGCGATGTAGCGATCCTCGACGCTGCTGCCGGTTTCGTTCGGGCTCCCCGGCAGGTGCCAGGCGTTCAGTTCCAGCGCATCGGCACCGGCGCTTTCCAGTTCGCGGCCGAGTTCGACCCAGCCGGAGAGCGAATCGCCATTCAGGCTGGCGATGACCGGGATGCCGAGACGGCTTTTCAGGTACGTGATTTGCGCCAGGTAGCGGTCGAGCTTGCTCTCATAGTCGTGGCGGGCGGGTAAGTGGCCGCTCGCTTCGCCGAATGCCTCGGGGTGGATCAGGAAGCGGTCGATCATCCGCTCGTCGTTGCGCACGTCTTCCTCGAACAGCGAGTGCATGACGATGGCGGCGGCACCGGCGTCTTC
>CAZDRS010000530.1:0-1713 GCA_964507585.1 uncultured Dechloromonas sp. | reverse complement strand
CCAGTCGTAGAAACCCTGCCCAGTTTTCTTGCCGAGTTGATTCTTTTCAACCCGTTTCAGCAGGCATTTCGGCGCATCAGCACCGCCTGCCAGTTGCTTGCCGGCAGCCATGGCGATGTCGAGGCCCACGGTATCGATCAGCTCGATCGGCCCCATCGGCATGCCGAAGGCGAGCATGGCTTCGTCCACCGTTTCTGGCGAGATGCCCTCGTCCACCGCCCGCATGGCAGCCAGCATGTAGGGGGCCAGTACGGCGTTGACCAGGAAGCCCGGGGCGCTCTTGACCGGTAGGGGCAGCTTGTCGATCTGCTTGACGAAGGCGCAGGCGGCCTGCACGGCGGCTGGGTCGGCGCCTTCGGCCTCGACTACTTCGACCAGTGGCATCATCGCCACCGGGTTGAAGAAATGGATGCCGACTAGGCGTTCCGGCTTGCACAACGCGGTACGCAGGTCTTCGAGCTTGAGACTGGAGGTATTGGTGGCAAGCACGGCACCCGGTTTCATGCGTGGCTCCAGTGCCCGGAACAGCGCGTGCTTGGCCTCGACGTTCTCGAAAATGGCCTCGATGATCACATCGGCATGCGGCACGCCATCACCTTGCGGATCGGGAATCAGGCGGTCGAAAGCGGCGCGCACCTTGAGCGGTTCGCGCAAGCGTTTGGTGAACAGGGCATGCGCCCGCTTCAGGGCGGGTGCGATGCGCTCCAGGGTCTGATCCTGCAGCGTCACGGTCATGCCACGCAGGGCGCACCAGGCGGCAATGTCGCCCCCCATCACGCCGGCACCAATCACATGCACACGCTTGGCCTTGAAATCGGAGTCCTTGCCGAAGCCCTTCAGGCGCTCCTGCAAACCAAATACGCGCACCAGGTTGCGGGCAGTTGGCGAAGAAATGATGCGGTCGACCACTTCCGGCGCGGCCAGTGCGTTGCCATCGTGCTTCTGCCACAGGTCGATGATGGCGTAGGGCGCCGGGTAATGCTGCGGCCGAGCTTTCCTCGCCACCTGCTTGCGGGCACCGTTGGCGACGATACGCTTCAGCGGGCCGTTCATCAGCTTCTGCATCAGCGGCAGCGGACGGCGCGGCTGACCGGAGAGCAGCAGTTGGCGAGCCGCCATTTCCATGACGCGGGGCGGCACGCTGTCGTCGGCCAGGCCCATTTTCTTGGCCCGCTTGGCGTCGATGGTCTTGCCGGTCAGCATCATGTCCAGCGCAGCGGCCGGGCCGACCCGCTTGGGCAGGCGCAGCATGCCGCCCCAGCCGGGGAAGATGCCGAGCATGACTTCCGGCAAGCCCATCTTGGTACCCGACTCATCGACTGCCAGCAGGTAGCGGCAGGCCAGCGCCAGCTCCAGGCCACCACCCAGGCAATGACCACGCACCAGGGCCAGGGTCGGGTACTTGACGGCTTCGAGGCGGTTGAACAGCGTCCAGCCACGCTCGACCAAGGCCCTGCCCTTCTCGGCGGTATCAAGCTGGGAGAATTCCGAAATATCAGCCCCAGCGATGAAGCCAGCCTCCTTGCCGGAACGGATGATCAGCCCCTTGGGCGGATAGACGTCCAGTTGGTCGAGCAGCGACGAGAACTCGCACAGCACCTCGGCTGACAGCGAATTGGCGGACTCCCCCGCCTTGTCCAGAATGGCGGTGGCGATGCCTTGCGTATCGACTTCCAACTGCCAGTGTTGCAGATTCACATTCATTGCATTGTC
>CAZDRS010000529.1:0-1714 GCA_964507585.1 uncultured Dechloromonas sp. | reverse complement strand
TCCTGCACGACAAGACGCTGCGCGAACTGGCCGAAGTCCGCCCGGTCAGCCACGGCCTGCTGGCCGGCATTACCGGCATGGGCAGCGCCAAGATCGAACACTACGGTGCGGAATTGCTGGAATTGATTCGCAACGAGGGTTGAGCGGAATCCACCGATGGCCGAGCCTTCTTCCTCGCCCGGTGACGAGTCGGCAAACTGGCTGAAAGGCATGCTGACCATTGCCTTCCTGATTGGCCTTGGCACGCTGATCGGGCTCCTGATGCTCTACGGCCAGCAGCGCCCCCAGGCATCGATTGCCGATTGCCGGGCGAGCAACGCGCCACTCACCACTGTCACGGGTACGCTGCGCCAGGCCGGCCCGGATTATTACCTGGTTGCCGACGATCGTTGGCATCTGCTGCAGGCCAAATGCGGCGGCAAAGCCCGCCAGGCCTGCCTGGCTGCCAGCAACCATGCCGAGGAATGGCTGGAGCATTATCTCGGACAGGCTGCAACAGCCCACATCTGTGCCAATGGCGTTGTCGACTACACTGTTGCCGACCGTAGTTTTTACCGCTGAGCCATTCCACATGCCCGAACGCACCCTGCAGGCCAGTCTGTTGGTCATCGTCGCCATCGCCCTGGTCGCCTCCGGCCTCGCCCCCTACGACCGTGCCACATGGTGGATGGAAGTCGCCCCGGTGCTGATTGCCCTGCCGATCCTGATCACCACCCGTCGGCGCTTTCCGCTGACCGATCTGCTGGCTATCCTGATTGCCCTGCACGCCCTGGTGCTGATCCTTGGCGGCGCCTATACCTACGCCCGGGTGCCGCTCGGTTTCTGGCTGCAAGACATTCTCGGCTCCGCGCGCAACCCTTACGACAAGATCGGCCACTTCATGCAGGGCTTCGTGCCCGCCCTGGTGGCTCGCGAGATCCTGCTGCGCGGGGCTTATGTGCGCGGCAAGCGAATGGCCGCCTTCCTATGCATCTGCGTGGCGATGGCGATCAGCGCCTGCTACGAGTTGATCGAATGGGCCGCCGCGGTGGCGCTCGGCCAGGGGGCCGACGAGTTTCTCGGCACGCAGGGCGACGTGTGGGATACGCAATCCGACATGTTCATGGCACTGATCGGCTCAACGACCGCGATGGCGCTGCTGACGCGCTGGCACGACCGGCAATTGGCCGCCCTTGGCGCCACGCGCTGAGGGCGATGCCCGTCAGATGCAGAGCGCGTCCGGGTCGGCACGCATCAGGCGCTTGTTCATCTTGCCGACGCTGGTCTTGACCAGGGTTTTCACGAAGCGTACCTGAAGCAGCACGCCGTAGCGCGAGATGCCGGCCGCTTCGATAGCGTGGGCGGCATAGTTGCGCAGGGCATGCTCGGTGACCTGCCCGACATGATCCGGCTTGAGCAATACCAGGGCCAGGGGCCGCTCGCCCCACTTCTCGTCCGGCACGCCGATCACCGCCACCTCGTGCACGGCTTCGTGCTTGGCGATGATGTCTTCGAGTTGCAGCGAGGAAGTCCATTCGCCGCCGGTCTTGATGACGTCCTTGATGCGATCCGTCACCTTCAGGTAGCCGGCCGGATTGATGTTGCCGATATCGGCCGTGTGCAGGTAGCCGCCAGCCCACAGGCCTTCCGAGGCTTCCGGCGCGGCGACGTAGCCCTGGGTCAGCCACGGGGCGCGGACGACGACCTCGCCGGTCGCCTTGCCGTCGTGCGCGAC
>CAZDRS010000528.1:0-1719 GCA_964507585.1 uncultured Dechloromonas sp. | reverse complement strand
CGACCAGCGGCACCGGCGGCCGGGCATGGAATTCGTTGTTCAGGCGCTGGCGGAGGGGGTGTTCCTGCAGTTCGGAAAGCACGAGGCGGGGGTGCATGGTCGAGGGCGGCAAAGTCATTGTTGCGGTGCAGCAGATTGTAGCGTATCGGAATCAGGATGCTGCACGCGGCGCCAGATAGCGGCCGAATTCCTGTTCCAGCGCCGGGGCGGACTGTTCGAGCAAGAACTGGCGGAATTGCTGGCCGGCCGGCAGCAGGCGCTTGCTGTTCATGTGTACGACGTACCAGGTACGCTCGATGGGCGTGCCGATCACGTCGAAAACACTGACTTCGCCGGTCTTCAACTCCAGCGGCAGGGTGTGCAGCGAGATCAGTGCGATGCCCATGCCGGCCATCACGGCCTGCTTGATGGTTTCGTTGCTGCCCATGCTCATCCGGCGGGCCGGGGTGAACAGGTGGTTCTTGAACATTTCCTCGGCGACGCGGCGCGAGCCGGAGCCTTCCTCGCGCAGCAGGAAGGTGTCGTGGCGCAGTTCCTGCAGGTCGAAGCGCTTGGCGTCGCGTAGCGGGTGGTCGGCCGGGCCGATCAGTACGTAGGGGTGGTTGGCCATCGGTTCGGCATGGGCGTCGATCTCGGTCGGGATGCGGCCCATCACGGCCAGGTCGATGGCATTGTCCTGCAGTTTTTGCAGCAGGTTCTCGCGGTTGCCGACCGAGAATTGCACCTCGATGCCGGGATGCGCCTGCGAGAACTGGGCGAGCAGGCGGGGCATGAAGTATTTAGCGGTGCTGACCAGGCCGACCGAAATCTGGCCGACCTCGGCGCCGAGCAGGCCCTGCAGGTTGGCCTCGGCATCCTTGATTTCGCCGAGCACGCGCAGGGCGTGGTGCATCAGCATCTCGCCGGCATCGGTCAGCGCCACGCCGCGCCCCATGCGCTCGAACAGCGGCAGGCCGACGTTGTCTTCGAGTTGCTTCAACTGCATCGAGACGGCCGGCGGGGTCAGGTGCAGTTCCTCGGCGGCGCGGGCGTAGCTCAGGTGGCGAGCGGCGACGACGAAGATCTGCAGCTGGCGGAGGGTCAGGGTGCGGATGAAGTTCATGTGTAAGGGTGGCTTTGGATTGATTGGTATTTGGTAAGGTTTAGTTTAATGCTGGTCTTTGTTTTTACGTTGGTTTTCGCGCTTGAGGCGCGCCTTACTTTCTTGTGGTTCGCCAAAAGAAAGTACGCAAAGGCTATTGCTAGCGCAGCTAAAAGGCGACCCTGGGTCGGTGCCGGCTGCGCCGGTTTCCTGTGCTACTCGGTTTGAGCGGAGGCTACGGAACTCGGGCTGCGCCCTCAGACAGTCCTCGCCTTTTTCCGCTCAAACCTGCGTTGCTCGGCACCTTCCAAGGGGCCGGGAAAACCATCTGGACTCCCGCCTGCGCGGGAGTGACGGCGATTGGGAGCGGGCTCGGTTTTGACTTGTGAGTCCCCATGTGGAGCGCCGAGCAACGGAGAAGGGTCGGGGGTGTCGGCGAGGGCTGTTTGAGGGGCGTAGCCCCGAGTTCCGCAGCCGCCCGGCCCTTCGAGTAGCACAGGGGAGTCGGCAACGCCGACCGCGTAACCTGGGGTCGCCTTTTAGCTGCGCTAGCAATAGCCTTTGGCTACTTTCTTTTGGCGAAGCTGTTGCTGCGCATTGAAAACTGACCCCTTTTCGAGGGTTATGCGCACTGAAAA
>CAZDRS010000527.1:0-1721 GCA_964507585.1 uncultured Dechloromonas sp. | reverse complement strand
GCCGGAACCACCGTGGAGATGGCGTGCTTGTACACCATCTGGGTAACCGTGTTCTTGAGCAGAACGACGTATTGATCGAAAGACTCAACCTGGCCCTGCAGTTTGATACCATTTACCAGGTAAATCGAGACGGGGACATGCTCGCGACGAAGAGCATTGAGGAAGGGGTCTTGTAAAAGTTGCCCTTTGTTGCTCATGGTGTGGACTCCATGTAGTTGTTATGAGGATCTTAATGTACCGAAATTCGATGGGGGTTGCCAAAGAATTTGCAGATTATTTCTTGTCTTTGTCGGCAAACGGGTTCTTTGCGGTAACAAACTGGATGCGCAACGGCGTTCCCTGCAGCTTGAAGGCCTCGCGGAAGGTGTGCTCCAGGTAGCGACGATAGCTGTCGGTAATATGATCCACCGCATTGCCGTGGACAACGATGATCGGCGGATTGGAACCACCCTGGTGGGCGTAGCGCGGCTTCGGACGGAAAACGTTATGCTTGGCCGGCGCCTGCTTGGCCACCGCGTCGATCAACACCCGCGTCAGACGCGGCGTGGACATCTTGGACATGGCCGCTGCATAGGCTGCATCGACCGACTTGAACAGGTTTTCCAGGCCGATGTTCTCGCGTGCCGAAACGAAATGGAACTTGGCGAAATCGAGGAACTTCAGCTTGCGCTGCAGTATCTGGCGGGTTTGCTCGCGGGTATAGGCATCCAGGCCATCCCATTTGTTGACCGCAACGACCAGGGCACGACCGGACTGCACGATGAAATCGGCAATGTGGGCATCCTGATCGGACACGTCGGCCTGTGCATCGACCATCAGGATCACGACGTTGGCGTCCTCGATGGATTTCAGCGTCTTGACCACCGAGAACTTCTCGATAGCCTCGAAAACCTTGCCCCGCTTGCGCATGCCGGCCGTATCGACGAGCACGTACTTGCGACCGCCGCGCTCGAAGTCGATTTCGATGGAATCGCGGGTCGTGCCCGGCGCATCGAAGGCGATGACGCGCTCTTCGCCGAGCAGCGTATTGATCATCGTCGATTTGCCGACATTCGGCCGACCGACGATGGCGACGCGCACGGCGTCGGAATGCCACTCATCGTCTTCCGGCTCGGGGAAGCTTTCCAGGGCCAATTCGACCAGGCCGCGCACGCCCTCGCCATGGGCGGCGGAAATGGCGTTCGGCTCACCCAGGCCGAGTTCGTGGAAATCGGCCTCGACCATGCCGGCATTCATGCCTTCGGCCTTGTTCACCGCGACGAAGACCGGGCGGTCGATGCGGCGCAGCTTGTTGGCGATTTCCTTGTCGTGCGGCGTCAGGCCGGTACGGCCATCGACCACGAAGATGATGGCGTCGGCTTCGGCAATCGCCTGCTCGGTCTGGCGGGCCATCTCGTGCAGGATGCCTTCCTTGACCAGCGGCTCGAAACCGCCGGTATCGACGACCAGATAAGGCTTCTTGCCCAGCTTGCCGTGGCCATAATGACGGTCGCGGGTCAGGCCCGGCAAATCGGCGACGATGGCGTCACGCGACTTGGTCAAGCGGTTGAACAGCGTGGACTTGCCGACATTGGGACGGCCAACCAGGACGAGCGTCGGTTTCATTGCACCTCGATTGCGTCGATTTCGCCGCCGGTCGTCTGAACCAGCACGGCGGAACCCAACGCTTGTAGCGGCGCGCGAACCGGCGTGCCATCGGTTTTCTGGCGAGCGGCAAAACT
>CAZDRS010000526.1:0-1721 GCA_964507585.1 uncultured Dechloromonas sp. | reverse complement strand
TGGCATGGAACCTGATTAAGCTTAGCCAAGCGGCTTTCCCCGCCTTTAACCTTAAAGGAGATTGAAATGAAGCGTGTTCAACAAGGTTTTACCCTGATCGAACTGATGATCGTTGTGGCGATTATTGGTATTTTGGCAGCTGTCGCTTTGCCAGCATATTCTGACTATACAAAGAAAGCGAAGATGTCAGAGGTTATTTTGGCTGCAAGCGGCTGCCGCACCACTGTAACTGAAGTTTATCAATCTGGTAGCGCATCCGCAGCACCCGGTGCGAATGGTTGGGGGTGTGAATCTGCCTCTGCTACCAGTAAATATGTTTCGTCAGTAGCTACTACAGCCGATGGCCGTATTGTTGTTACTATTGCGACAGGCATTGATGCTGCACTTAATTCGAAGACTGTCATTCTCGAACCACGTACTAGTGCTGGTGTTGCAATGACGGTAGCCAGCAATATGGGTAATCAGGTAAATCAGTGGGCATGTGGTATTCCGACAGCTGATTACTCAACTGTTGGAAAATATCTACCTGGATCGTGCAAAACACAGTTCTGATTTAACTGATTTACTTAAAAAGGCCGCGAAAGCGGTCTTTTTATTTTGCTCTTGATAAGATGATTTTTCATAAGTTTCAAATTCTTGTTTTTGTTTCTATTTTTGTTTCTTGGGTTATTCCAAATCATTATTACCCGTGGACTATGTTTTACGGGGAGTGGATGTCTTTTGTTGGGGTGTGTATAGGAGCTGTTGGGTTAATAACGTGGGATCAGCGTAGGGTCGTCATTCCAGAGTTTATTTATATATTGTTAGGTATGGCAGTAATTCCTGTCGCATTTTGGTGCGTAGGGAGGGTGTTTTTTTTCGGCGATGCTATATTGGCCTCCATTTACCTTGCGGGATTTGCTCTAGCGATTTTGGTTGGGGTGTTCTACGCACTTGATTTCAGATTCCCAGACTTGTTTGGCTGGACGCTTATTGCTGGCTCGATAGCATCCTGTATCCTCGCGCTATGCCAGTGGTTAGGAGTTAGCGGCCTTGGTATATGGTTGATTGACGTACCTTATGGTGGCCGCCCTTATGCAAACTTGGCACAGCCAAATAATCTGGCTAGCTTGCTCTGTCTAGGAATAGTCGCCCTATTTTATTTTCGCGAGCGTACCCTTTTAGGGAGGCCAGTATTCTGGTTTGTAGCTGTTTTGTTATTTTCCGGTGTGGCGATGACGCGCTCCCGGATGTCGATTGTCGTAATTTTGGTGCTGGCCGGATGGTTGTTTTTAGGCATCCGCCGATTGCAGTTTCGATGTTCTCGTGTCGAGGTACTCGCTAGTGTCGGTATTTTTCTCGGGCTATGGTTGGCTTGGCCGATCATTTCCGAATTGTTGTATTTGTCGGCAGATGCTTCACTGGTGCGCCTTGAAGGTGCTGTTGCAGGCGAGTTGCGCTGGGTTATTTGGCGGCAGCTTTTGGATGCGGTTCTGAGGGAGCCTTGGTTTGGTTACGGCTGGAATCAGGTGTCGGTGGCACAGATGGCGGTGGCTGCGGAGTATCCCGCCTCTGTTTTTACCGAGCATGCCCATAATCTATTAATTGACATTTTGTGTTGGAATGGATTGTTAATCGGAGGGGGGGTATTGCTTTGGCTTGGGTGGTGGGTGTTTAGCCGGATGCGTAGTATCAGTAGTTTGTCGGCTTGGTTTGGCATGGCGTTAGTACTGGTACTAGGT
>CAZDRS010000525.1:0-1728 GCA_964507585.1 uncultured Dechloromonas sp. | reverse complement strand
CGTCCCCGATTACAGCGGCGGGCCCGCCCCGGATTCAAACCGGGTTCCGTATTGTCGAAGCGACAATTATAGCGGTTGCCGCCCTGCCCGCCTTCACCCAAAATGCCGGCCATGAAAGAACTGATCCTCGGCGGCGCGCGCTCGGGCAAAAGCCTGCTGGCCGAACGTCGCGCCCAAGAATCCGGCCTCAAGGTCATCTACGTTGCCACCGCCCAGGCGCTGGATGGCGAGATGGCTCGTCGCGTCGCCCATCACCGCGAGCGCCGCCCGGCCGAATGGGGCTGCGTCGAGGAAAGCATCCAGTTGCCCCGGCGCCTGCGCGAACTGGCCGCGCCGGATACCTGCATCCTCGTTGATTGCCTGACCCTGTGGCTATCCAACCTGCTCTTTGCCGGCCAGGCGGCGACGCAGGCCGAGGCCGGCCAAGCCATCGCCTGCCCGCTCTTTCGCGAGCAGACCGCCGCCCTGATCGATACCCTGCCGCAGTTGCCGGGCCACATCATCCTCGTTTCCAACGAAGTCGGCTGGGGCATCGTGCCCATGCACCCGGTGTCGCGCCTGTTCGCCGACGAACAGGGCCGCCTCAACCAGCGCGTCGCCACCGTCTGCGAGCAGGTGACGCTGGTCGCCGCAGGCCTGCCGCTCAGCCTGAAAACTCCGCCGGCCAGACCTTAACAGCGGTATCCTTCGCGACAAGACACAACAGATGTCACTGGAGCGAGATCGACATGCACACCTTGCTGGATGTTTTGGCCTCCGGCGTCCATGACGCCAAGAACCAGCTTTTCGTTGCCGAGGCACAGATAGCCGCTGCCGAAACCCGGCATGGCATAGAACTGGGGGAGGCGCGCTATGCCATCGAAGCCGCCGCCGGCCGGCTATCGCGCACACTGGCGGCCTACCATGTGCTGCGCAAGGGCGCTGCACTGGCCATTACGCCGGTCATCGTTGGCGACTTGTGCGACGAAGTGCTGATCGACCAGAAAAAGCACCTGAACCTGGCCGATATCTCGCTGACTGTCTCCTGCTCGGTGATCGACGAATGGCTGCTCGACCGCGACCTGATCGCCGACATGCTCAACAATGCCATCCAGAACGCCGGCCGTTACGCGCGCAGCCGGGTTCATCTCGATGCCCGCCTCGACGATGGCTGGCTGCTGCTCAGCGTCGAGGACGACGGCCCTGGTTTCGCCACCCAGCCACCAACCTACGGCACCGGCCTGATGGTCGCCCAACGGCTGGCCGGCCTGCATGCGAGCCACGGCCGGCAAGGCAGCCTGCAGTTGAGCAATACTGCGGCGCTGGGTGGCGCCCGTTTCGAGCTGCGCCTGCCTTGATGAGCCTCTACGCCAAGAAACGGTTTCTGGTCATCGACGACCAGCCCCAGGCCCGTGACGCACTGCGCACCATCGCCCAAACCATCGGCGCCTTCGCCGTCGAGTTCGCCTCCAACTACCAGGACGCCATCTATCGCATCCGCAACAATCCGCCCGATGTGATCCTGTGCGACTACATGCTGGGCGACGGCCGCTCCGGGCAACAACTGCTGGAGGAACTGCGCCGCTTCAATCTGCTGGCCGACGAAACCATTTTTATGATGGTGACCGGCGAGCAATCCTACGAGCAGGTCGTTTCCGCCGTCGAACTGGTGCCGGACGACTACATCATCAAACCCTTCTCGCCGGACAAGCTGGTGCTGCGTCTCGACCGCATCATGGCCAAGAAGGA
>CAZDRS010000524.1:0-1729 GCA_964507585.1 uncultured Dechloromonas sp. | reverse complement strand
GGCGTCATCACCGGGTCGTTGGTGGTGAAGAAGCGGCGATGCGGAATCTGGATGTTGGGCAGCTTGGTTTCGCAGAAATAGCGGTGCAGGTTGCGGCTGACCGGTTTTTTCGCATAGGCCTTGCGCATGATTTCCGGCGCGTGCTTCAAGTCCAGTGTTGCGCCAACGGCCGGGGCGCCGTTCACGAAATCGTAGTTCTCCACCACGTTGGCGGTCAGTCGCTTGAAGAAGAGCAGCGACTCGTACATCTCGATGTGGCGCGGGTTGACGGCGATGACCAGATGGCGCGTGTCGAAGAAGGTCGTGCAGTACTCGTACATGAACTTCATCAACGGGAACAGGATGGTGCCGCCGGTGCGCCGGAAGCGCGGGTGCACGGCCAGCGCGGAAACCTCGGCGATCTGGCCTTCCTTCTCGCGGACATCGGTCAGGTCGAAAATGCGCTGCAGCGGGAAGCCGATGGCGCTCTCGCGGATCAGCGACAGCGTACCGACCACCTGATCGTCGAACTTGGCACACAGCGTGGTGGTGGTCGGCAGGGCGTGGTAGATGGTCACCCGCATGCCGGATGGGTCGGGTGTCATAAAACCGCTGCTGACGTAGGCATCGTGCAGCAGCTTGAAGCAGGCTTCCAGTTCCTCCTGCGTCTCGGCGATCTTCAATACCAGCCGCTTGTTGGGTTCGCGGCAGTCGACGAAGGAGCGATAAACCTCATGGCGACGTTTTTGCGGCAGCATCGAGAACAGCTTGCGAGCTGCTTGGGTGAGCAAAAAGCGCATACGAGCAATAGCTGGCATCGATTACTCTCTTGGAGTATTAGCTGATTTTGATCATACACCTAATTATTGACATGGCTTAAGTGCCTCCGGACAATCGCCTGGTACCGCACACCCCAGAGATCAGGAGAAATATCGATGCACGCGAAGCTTTCCGTAGTTGCCCTCTCCGTAGTTGCCGCCTTTGCCCTGTCTGCCTGCGGGCAGAAGGAAGAGCCCAAGCAGGCTGCCACGCCTGCCGCCGCACCGGGCGGCAAGCCAGAGGTTGTCGTCAAGCTCGGCCATGTTGCACCGATGACCGGCCCGCAGGCTCACCTGGGCAAGGACAATGAAAACGGCGCCCGCCTGGCCATCGAGGAACTGAACGCCAAGGGCATGGAAATCGGCGGTGCCAAGGTCAAGTTCGAACTGCTCGCCGAAGACGATGCGGCAGACCCCAAGCAGGGCGCCATCGTTGCCCAGAAGCTGGTCGACGCCAAGGTTAATGGTGTGATCGGCCACCTCAATTCCGGTACCACCATCCCGGCCTCCAAGCTGTATTCCGATGCCGGCATTCCCCAGATTTCCGGTTCCGCCACCAATCCGAAATACACCCAGCAGGGCTTCAAGACGGCTTTCCGCGTCATGGCCAACGACGTGCAGCAGGGCAAGGTGCTTGGCGAGTTCGCCGTCAAGCAGGGCATCAAGACGGTGGCCGTGGTCGATGATCGCACCGCCTACGGCCAGGGCCTGGCCGACGAGTTCCGCAAGGCCGCCGAAGCCTCCGGCCTGAAGGTCGTCGCGACCGAATACACCAACGACAAGGCAACCGATTTCAAGGCCATCCTGACCAAGATCAAGTCCACCAAGGCCGAACTGGTCTTCTACGGCGGCATGGACGCCCAGGGCGGGCCGATGGCCAAGCAGATGAAGGAACTGGGCATCAAGGCCAAGTTCCTCGGCGGCGACGGCGT
>CAZDRS010000523.1:0-1750 GCA_964507585.1 uncultured Dechloromonas sp. | reverse complement strand
TCGCGGAACTTGACGACGATGCGGTCACCCTCGCGATTGACGCCGCCGTGACGCAGGTTCTTGTCGCGCAGTGCGGTGCGGATGTCGGCCGAAGTCGAATCAAGGCGCTTGGTCAGCGCGCCCTTCATGTCCACCTGGAGCAGGAAGTGCACGCCGCCGCGCAGGTCGAGGCCGAGGTACATCGGCAGCGCGTGCAGCGAGGTCAGCCACTGCGGCGAAGCAGCCAGCAAGTTGAGGGCGACGACGTATTGCGGGTCGGTAGCGTCCGGATTGAAGGTCTTTTCCAGGATGTCCTTGGCCTTTAACTGCGTGTCGGTGTCCTTGAAGCGGGTCTTGACGCCGTTGAAGTCAAGCTGGATGCCGTCATGGGCAATGCCGGCGGCCTTCAGGGTTTCCTCGACGCGGGCTTCGGTCTTCTGGTCGACCTTGAGCGTGGCCTTGGCGCTGGAAACCTGCACGGCCGGCGACTCGCCGAAAAAGTTGGGCAGGGTGTAGACGAAGCCGAGCACCAGCGCGATGGCGACGGTGATGTACTTCCAGAGTGGGTAGCGATTCATGGTGGCTTTGAAGCGAAAAAGGCGGCTCGCGGCCGCCTTTGCAGTGAAATTACAGCGACTTCAGCGTGCCCTTGGGCAGAACCAGGCCGATGGACGGCTTTTGCACGACGACTTCGGTATTGGCGGCGATTTCGACGGTAACGTATTCCTCGCCAACCTTGGTCACCTTGCCGACGATGCCGCCCTGGGTGACGACTTCGTCGCCCTTGGCCAGCCCGGCGAGCAGGGCCTTGTGTTCCTTGGCCTTCTTCATTTGCGGGCGAATCATCAGGAACCACAGCACGACGAACATCAGGATCATCGGCAGCAGCTGCATGAAGCCGCCGGTCGGGTCGGCGGCAGCGCCAGCGGTTTGGGCGTGGGCGAGACTGATCATTGTTGAAACTCCGAATTGCGTGAAAACGAAACGACGGATTCTATCACCCGCCCGAAGAACGGTCGCGGGCAAAGGCGGCCGACCATTCGGCCAGCGTGCCGGCCTCGATGGCGGCGCGCATCTCGGCCATGATGACCTGATAGAAATGCAGGTTGTGGATGGTATTCAGCATGCCGCCGAGAATTTCGCCGCAGCGGAACAGATGATGCAGGTAGGCCCGGCTGAACTGGGTGCAGGTGTAGCACGAGCAGGATGGGTCGAGCGGCCCTGTATCGGTCTTGAAGCGGGCGTTCTTGATCTTGATGTCGCCGAAGCGGGTGAACAGGTGGCCGTTGCGCGCGTTGCGGGTGGGCATCACGCAGTCGAACATGTCGATGCCGCGCTTGACGGCGAAGACCAGATCCTCCGGCGTGCCGACGCCCATCAGGTAGCGCGGCTTGTGGGTCGGCATCTTGGGGGCGACATGCTCGAGGATGCGCGCCATGTCTTCCTTCGGCTCGCCGACCGACAGGCCGCCGATAGCCATGCCGTCGAAACCGATGTTGTCCAGCCCGGCCAGCGATTCGTCGCGCAGGTCTTCGTACATCCCGCCCTGGACGATGCCGAACAGGGCATTGCTGTTTTCCAGCTTGTTATGCTCGTCGCGGCTGCGCTGCGCCCAGCGCATGCTCAAGCGCATCGACTTGGCTGCCTCGTCGCGGGTGGCCGGGTAGGGAGTGCATTCGTCGAAGATCATCACGATGTCGGAATTCAGCACGTGCTGGATCTGCATCGAGATTTCCGGCGACAGGAAAAGCTTGGCGCCGTCGTGCGGCGA
>CAZDRS010000522.1:0-1750 GCA_964507585.1 uncultured Dechloromonas sp. | reverse complement strand
AAGAGGAATAAGCAGCATGGCGCATTACGACCTCGAAGAACAGGAACAGATCGACTCGCTGAAAACCTGGTGGAAGATGTACGGCAACCTGGTGACCGGCCTGGTCATGGCGGGTTCGCTGGCCGTCGTCGGCTGGCAGGGCTGGAACTGGTACCAGGGCGGACAGTCAGCCCAGGCAGCGGCGATCTATGGTGTGCTCGAACAGGCTGCCTCGGTCGGCGATGCCCAGAAGGTCAAGGCAGCGTCCGGCGAACTGGTCGAGAAATTCGGCCGTACCGCCTATGCCTCGCTGGGGGCGCTGGTTGCAGCCAAGCAATCCTTCGATGCCGGCGACCTGAAGACCGCCAAGACCCAGTTGGCCTGGGTGGCCGAGAATGGCAAGAACGAAGCACGCGATCTGGCTCGCCTGCGCCTGGCTGCCGTCCAACTCGACGAACAGGCTTACGACGAGGCGCTCAAGCAACTGGAAACCGCCCATGCTGCCGCTTTCGACGCCCGTTTCCTCGAACTGAAGGGCGATGTGCTGGCCGCGCAGGGCAAGAAGACCGAAGCCCGCAGCGCCTACAAGAGCGCGCTGGAAAAACTGACCGACAAGCAGACGGCCAGCCGCGAGCTGCTGCAGCAGAAGCTGGATAGCCTGGGCGAGGTCGCCTGATGTCGCGCCGCCTTGTCGCCCTGTTTGCCGCCGCCGGCTTGTTGTTGAGCGGTTGCGCCACGATTTCCGATGGACTGGATGCGATCAACCCGTTCTCCAGTTCCGCCCCCAAGATGGCTCCCTTGTCGGCGATCAAGCCGACGGCCGATGTGCGCAAGGCCTGGACGGCAAGCGTTGCCAAGGCGGGCGACTACACCTTTACGCCGGCTGTGGTCGACAACGCCGTTTATGCTGCTGGCGCCAAGGGTACGATCAGCCGCATCGAGGATGGCAAGACGGTCTGGAAGATCGATGCAGGTCAGCCGCTGTCGGCCGGCGTCGGCGCCAATGCCAAGCTGGTTGTGGTTGGTACGCCGAAGGGCGAGGTGCTGGCCTTCTCTGCCGACGATGGCAAGGCGCTGTGGAAAGCCAAGGTTTCTTCCGAAGTCCTGGCGGCTCCGGTTATCGGCGACGATGGCGTGGCCGTGAAGAGTGGCGATAATCAGGTTTTCCTGCTCGATGTCACGGATGGTAGTCGCAAGTGGGCCTATCAGCGCGCTACGCCGCCGCTCTCGGTGCGTAGCGCCGGATCGCCGGTATTTGCCGATCGCTACCTGTTCGTCGGCTACCCCGGCGGCAAGCTGGTCGCCTTGGCGCTGCAGAACGGCGCGCCGGTCTGGGAAGGCGCCGTTGCTTCGCCAAAGGGCGCTACCGAGCTCGATCGTGTTGCCGATGTCGTCGCCACGCCGGTCGTCGATGGCCGCCAGATTTGCGCCGTCGCCTTCCAGGGACGCATTGCCTGCTTCGACATGGGGCAGGGCGGTGCGATGGTCTGGTCGCGCGATATTTCCTCGGTCAGCGGCCTGGTCATGGATGGCCGCTACCTGTTCGTGACCGATGACAAGGGCTTCGTCTACGGCCTGGATCGCCTGTCCGGCAGCAGCCTGTGGAAGCAGGACAAGTTGAAGAACCGTCGCCTCTCGGCCCCGATCATCCGTCGCGGCCTGGTCGTCGTTGCCGATGGCGAGGGCATCGTCCATTTCCTGTCCCGCGAGGATGGCAGTTTTGCCGCTCGCCAGAAAACCGATGGCACGCCGGTTCGCGCGCCGCTACAAG
>CAZDRS010000521.1:0-1773 GCA_964507585.1 uncultured Dechloromonas sp. | reverse complement strand
CGTTGAGGTCGGCGCGGATGAAGACGCGCTTGCCGGAAACATCGAGGTCGGTCAGCTTGATGACGTTCATGGGTTATCTCCTGAGTTTTGGTTAGGTTGGATTCGGTTGCCAGCAGCGCGACCAGTGGTCGGCTACTTCGAGCATGCGGTTGGCAAAGCCCCATTCGTTGTCGAACCAGACGAACAGGTTCACCAGGTGGGCGCCGCTGGTGCGGGTCTGGCTCCCATCGACAATGGCCGAATGCGGGTCGTGATTGAAATCGATCGAGGCGTGCGCCGCCTCGGAGTAAGCCACCTGCGACTTCAGGCGGTCGTGCGCGGCATGGGCGAGCAGGGTGTTGATGCTGTGCGCCGAAACCGGGCGCTGCGTGACCAGGGTCAGGTCGATGGCCGAGACGTTGGTGGTCGGCACGCGGATGGCCTTGGCCTGCACGCGGCCGGCCAGTTGCGGCAGCAGGCGCTCGACGCCGCGGGCCAGGCCGGTCGAGACCGGAATGATCGACTGCATGGCCGAACGGGTGCGGCGCAGGTCGTCGTGGTGGTAACCGTCGATCAGCGGCTGGTCGTTCATTACGGAATGCAGCGTGGTGAGCAGGGCCTCCTCGATACCGACTTCGCGGTGGAGCAGGTCGAGCAGCGGCACGATGGCATTGGTCGTGCAGGATGCGGCGGAAACCAGTCGCTCGCTGCCGCACAGCGTGTGCTGGTTGATGCCGGCGATGATGGTTGCGTCGACATCGTCGGCGCTGGCGCCGGGGTGCGACAGCAACAGGCGCGGCGCACCGGCTGCGAGGAAGCGGTCGAGATCGCTACGCCGGCCATAGGCGCCGGAGCATTCGACGACCAGGTCGATGTCGCGCCAGTCGGTTTCCTCGGGCGTCCGGGCGTGGCTGATGCGAATTGCCTGGTCATCGACCAGCAATTTGCCGTCGGCGGTTTCGACCGGGCCGGGAAAGCGGCCATGCGTCGAGTCGTAGCGGGTCAGGTAGGTGATGCTCTCCAGGTTGGCCGGCTCGTTGATGGCGGTTACGCGGAGATTATGTGCGACTGGAGACTCCAGCAGTGCACGCAGGAAGCAACGGCCGATACGGCCGTATCCATTGATGGCGAGGCGATACGGTCTGGGCAAGTTAGTTGGTGGCCTGGGATTGCGATTTCGGCCGTTCCTCGCCTTCCTTGGGCGCAACGCCGCTCTCGCTTGGGTTGTAATGCACCTCGGCGACCTCGGTGGGATCGGTCGGGCTGCAGCTCTTGTAGCGGCTCCAGCCGCCGACGTTGACGTCGGTGTAGAAGACCACGACGCCCTGCCCCTGGTAGTAGTACTCGGTATAGGCGCGGTCGCGGGCGAAATAGAACGGGATGTGGTGCTTGCCGGTGCAGAAGGCGCGTTCGGATGTCGGCTTGCCGAGAGCAGCGACGGCATCCTTGAAATTCATGCCGGGCTTGACCTTGGCGAAGCTGCTGTCGGCCGGCGGGTTCCCGGTCACGATGGAGGCATCGGCTTCGGCTTTCTTCTCTTCGGCCAGCACGGGCGGTACGGTGAGAGAAAGGCACAGGGCTGCGAGGGTGATGCGGGTGACGCTGGGCTTCATCTTCATCTCCTTGGGGCAACGATTGCTGACAACGCTCTCCGGCTTGAAACAACTCGCCCCGCATCGGCGGGGCGAGGGGGGCGGCTTATGGTGTCTTACTTGGCGGCCATCCAGGCGCGGGCGGCATCGAGCATGCGGCAGGAGTAGCCCCACTCGTTGTCGTACCAGGCCAGCACCTTGA
>CAZDRS010000520.1:0-1775 GCA_964507585.1 uncultured Dechloromonas sp. | reverse complement strand
TATCGGGTTTTGTAGATAAGAACAATAGAACAAAAATTACGAAAACACATGTAGCCATAGGGCTTGAAGGGTTAAAACACGTAGGTGGTCAAAACCTTCAGAAGACTAAAGAGCGATATAGCCAATATGCTGGAAATTTTGCAGAGCCAGGTACCAACAGCAAATATTCAAAATTTACGAATATGATACTTGAAGCTTCAGCTGGCTTCGGACATTAAATATTTTAATATTTGATGCCGGTGTAGAGCATGGTAGATATTAGTATTGCCCATAATAGCCAAAAAAAAGTATCTAGACCTCTGCTTATTAGTGATTTTGTGTGAATTGCAAATGCAGATTTGGGATTGAGGAAAGATAGATTTATCCGTAGCCATGCCCAGTTTATAGCTATGACGCCACTATAACAAAATATACAGAACACACACAAGCTGTTTATGACAAAAGCACTCTGTTGTAGATACCAGGCGCCAAAACCTAGGAAAAATAGGCTAAAAAATTGCATAGTGTAGGCTAAATATTTGTTTAACTGGCCACCCGTTAGGCCAACTACAGCAACGCCTAATATTAAGCTGAAAAACACAATACACATGAGGCTGTTGGAAAATCCAAAAACAGATGATTGCCAGGCGTCAAAGACATTGGAACAGCTGAAGACTGAATTTACATCACAGCTTAGCAGAAGCTTTGGGTTTTTTGCATATTCTATGCGTTCTGTGGCCTGTATAAATGAAGCCACCAGGCCGACTAATGAACCAGCAGTTAGTATCGCCCATTGAGTTTTTGTTGTATATTGTTTTGTTGTCACATATATAAATTAGCATAAGCACAAAGCATTTAATATATATTTTAAGGTTTATTGGTGACTATAGTATAATTGCCAAATAGGATACTAAAACATGAACTACATAATAACTAACTACTCGGCGATATTTGGGGTTATGCTTGTTGCGCTTGATATTGGGCTTAGGATAGGCGCTTTGCTGATAATACCTAACAACCGCAAACCATCGTCGGCAGCTGCTTGGTTGTTGGCAATATTTTTTATACCTGTTATTGGGGTGATTGCATTCATACTTATCGGAAGCCCCAAGCTACCAAAATCACGACGTAAAAAACAAGCTTTTATCACAAAGGAAATACGAAAGATAACAGATAATTCTATAACGATCAACGAGGAAAACCCGGCTCCACGCTGGTTGATGTCGGTAGCTAGACTAAATGCCAATCTGGGAGCTATGCCACTAGTTGGTGGCAATAAAGCTGAGCTTGTAGAGGGCTACAAATATGCATTAGAACGAATGGCGATGGATATAGATAGGGCTAATCAGTATATTAATGTTGAATTTTATATAATGTCGTTAGATAAAACAACAAAACAATTTTTTGATAGCCTAAAGGCAGCCCATAACAGAGGTGTAAAAACTCGTGTCCTTCTCGATCATGTTGGGTCGCTTCCCTATCCTGACTACAAAAAGACTATCAAATTTTTAAATGATTCTGGTATCGAATGGAGTTTGATGGTGCCCGTTCAGCCACTAAAAGGCAAATTTCAACGCCCTGATCTACGCAACCACCGTAAAATAATGGTTATCGATGGCACTATTGGTTTTACTGGCTCGCAAAATATCATAGATAAAAGCTACAATAAAAAGAAAAACATCAAGCGGGGTTTGTACTGGAAGGAGCTTATGGTACGGGTCGAGGGTCTTATAGCGGCTGAACTAAATGGACTGTTTGCCGCCGATTGGTACGCCGAAACTGGCGAAAATATCATA
>CAZDRS010000519.1:0-1776 GCA_964507585.1 uncultured Dechloromonas sp. | reverse complement strand
TCGAGCATGCGGCAGGAGTAGCCCCACTCGTTGTCGTACCAGGCCAGCACCTTGACCAGGGTCGAGCCGTCTTCAGCCTTCAGCACGCGGGTCTGCGTCGCGTCGAAGGTGGAGGAAACGGTGGTGTGGTTGAAGTCGGACGACACCAGCGGCTCGGTGTTGACGGCCATGATGCCCTTCAGCGGGCCGTTGGCGGCGGCGGTCATCAAGGCGTTGATTTCGTCCTTGGTGGTGGCGCGCTCGGCGGTGAAGGTCAGGTCGACCAGCGAAACGTTGATGGTCGGCACGCGCAGTGCGAAACCGTCGAACTTGCCAACCAGCTGCGGCAGCACCAGGCCGACGGCCTTGGCGGCGCCGGTCTTGGTCGGGATGATGTTGGCGGCAGCGGCGCGGGCGCGGCGCAGATCCTTGTGACGCACGTCGACAGTGACCTGGTCGTTGGTGTAGGCGTGCACCGTGGTCATCAGGCCGGACTTGATGCCGATGTTGTCGGACAGAATCTTGGCGACCGGGGCCAGGCAGTTGGTCGTGCAGGAGGCGTTGGAGACGACGGTCATGCCGGCGTTCAGGGCACCTTCGTTGACGCCCATGACGATGGTGGTGTCGACGTCGTCGCCGCCCGGGGCGGAGATCAGTACGCGCTTGGCGCCTTGCTCCAGCAGGGCTTGGGCCTTGGCCTTGGTGGTGTAGGCGCCGGTACATTCGAGCAGCACGTCCACGCCGTGGTCGGCCCAGTTGACGCCCTTCGGATCCTTGGTGGAATAGAAGGCGATCTTCTTGCCGTCGATGATGATGCAGTTTTCACCTTCGGTTTCGACCGGGGTGGTGAAGCGGCCGTGCGTGGTGTCGTACTTCAACAGGTGGGCGTTGGTCGCCAAGTCGCCGGAAGCGTTGATGGCGACAACTTCGAATTCGTTTTGCAGACCCTGTTCGTAGATGGCGCGCAGCGTGCAGCGACCGATACGACCAAAACCGTTGATTGCAACCTTGATAGCCATGGATTTTTTCCTCTCTGCGTTAATGTTTTGAATCAGGACACCAGTGCCTTGGTCGTGGACACGACGTTGGCAACCGTGAAACCGAAAAGATCGAACAACTGGTTGGCCGGGGCGGATTCGCCGAAACGGTCGATACCGATCACCGCACCGTGCAGGCCAACGTACTTGCGCCAGAAATCCGGGTGCGCCGCTTCGATGGCGACGCGCGGGATATGGGCGCCGAGCACCGCGTTGCGGTAGGCCTTGTCCTGGCGGTCGAAGATATTGGTGCAGGGCATCGACACGACGCGTACGGCGATGCCTTCGGCGGCCAGTGCAGCCTGCGCGTCGAGAGCCAGCTTGACTTCGGAACCGGTGGCGATCAGCACGGCCTTGGCGTCGGCCGCGTCGGACAGCACGTAGCCGCCCTTGGCGATGTCGGCATCGGCGATCTGCTGCGTGACGGTCGGCAGGTTCTGGCGCGACAGGGCCAGGATGCTCGGGCCATCGGTGCGCTCGACGGCAGCCGTCCAGGCGATGGCCGTTTCGGTCGCATCGGCCGGGCGCCAGACATCGAGGTTCGGGATGATGCGCATCGACGGGATGTGCTCGACCGGCTGGTGCGTCGGGCCGTCTTCGCCGAGGCCGATGGAGTCATGGGTGTATACCATGACCTGGCGCTGCTTCATCAGCGCCGCCATGCGGATGGCGTTGCGGGCGTAGTCCGAGAAAACCAGGAAGGTGGCGGTGTAGGGAATCAGGCCGCCGTGCAGCGCGATGCCGTTGGCGATGGCGGTCA
>CAZDRS010000518.1:0-1777 GCA_964507585.1 uncultured Dechloromonas sp. | reverse complement strand
TTCCTGAAGCTGCGCCCGGCCATGCTGCTGACGCCGGTCATCGGCCTGATGAAGGGGCTGACCGATCCGGTGGTTGGGCTGTTGATGGGCCAGACTGCCGAAAACCTGGCCTGGCGCTTCGGCATCGACCGCCAGCAGATGGACGCGTTTTCCGTTCGCAGCCATCAGCGTTCGCTGGCGGCACGGCAAGCTGGGCATTTCGGCGAGATCGTGCCGGTCGTCGATGGCAAGGGCAATGTCTATGCCGAAGACGACGGCGTGCGCGCCGACGCCAGCATGGCCGGCATGGTCAAGCTGAAGCCCTTCTTCGACAAAAAATACGGCAACATCACGGCAGCCAACAGTTCGCAGATTACCGATGGTGCGGCCTGGGTGCTGCTTGCGTCGGAAGAGGCTGTGCAGAAATGGGGCCTCAAACCGATCGGCAAGATTGTCGACAGCCAGTGGTCTGGCCTGGAGCCGGAACAGATGGGCCTCGGGCCGGTACATGCCACGACGCCCATCCTGCAGCGCCATGGCCTGAGCCTGGCCGATGTCGATTACTGGGAGCTGAACGAAGCCTTTGCCGCCCAGGTGCTCGGCTGCCAGAAAGCCTGGCAGGACGAGAGCTACTGCCGCGAGCAACTTGGCCTGGACGGCGCCTTCGGCAGCATCGCCGAGGATCGCCTGAACGTCGATGGCGGCGCAGTCTCCATCGGCCATCCGGTCGGTGCCTCGGGGGCGCGCATCGTGCTGCATCTGTTGCATGTGCTGCGCCGGAACAAGGCCAGGCGCGGCATCGCCACCATCTGTATCGGCGGCGGCCTGGGTGGCGCCATGCTGGTCGAGACGGTGAACTGAGATGCGTATCGGTATCGTCGTCGATTCGGCGTGCGATCTGCCGCGCGATTTCCTGGACAAGCATGGCGTGCTGGTCATGCCGATCACCCTGCGCATCGGCGATGCGTTGATCGAGGACAAGCGTCATCCCGAGGAAACGCAGGCTTTTTACGCCCGGCATCTTGACCGCAAGAGCGAGGATTTTGCCGAGTCGATCCCATATTCAGTATCGCAGATCGAGCGCCTGTTCCTGGAACGCCTGGTGCTCGATTACGACTACGTGTTCTGCCTGACCATCACCAGCACGCGCAGCCCGATTTACGAACACGCCATGCAGGCCTCACGCGCCATCCTCACCAAGTACAAGGCCATCCGCCGCGAAGCCGGTATGGAAGAGCGTTTCGGGCTGGCGGTGTTTTCGACGCGCAACCTGTTCACCGGCCAGGCCGTACCGGTCGCCGAGGCGGTGCGCCTGATTCGCCTGGGTGGTTTGCCGAGCGAAATCGGTACCCGCCTGAAAAACCTGATCGACGAAACCCACACCTATCTGGTACCCGCCGATCTCTTCCATATCTACAAGCGGGCCTCGAAGAAGGGTGATACCAGCCTGGGCTGGAGCTCCTACACGCTCGGTTCCTGGCTGGACATCAAGCCCATCCTGCATTGCCACCGCGACGTAACGACGACGGTGGACAAGGTGCGCGGCTTCGAGGTCGGCGTCGAGCAACTGTTCGATCGCGGGGTGCGGCGTATCGGCGAAGGGCTGGATGCGCCGAGCATCTGCATCAGCTATGGCGGCGAGCCGGCGCTGGTCAGCAGGTTGCCGGGCTATACCCGCCTGGCCAAGGCCGCCGAGGATAGTGGCGTGGAAATCCATGTGTCGCCGATGAGCAAGACGGCGGCCGTCAATGTCGGGCCAGGTGCCCTGTCGCTGGCTTTTGCCGCGCGGGGCCACAGG
>CAZDRS010000517.1:0-1779 GCA_964507585.1 uncultured Dechloromonas sp. | reverse complement strand
GAAGTGATGAACATCATCGGCGACGTCAAGGGCCGCACCTGCATCATCATGGACGACATGGTCGACACCGCCGGCACGCTGTGCAAAGCCGCCACCGCCCTGAAGGCCAATGGTGCCAAGAAGGTTGTCGCCTACTGTACCCACCCGGTGCTCTCCGGCCCGGCTGTCGAGCGCGTCAATACCTCCGACCTCGACGCCCTGGTCGTCACCGACACCATTCCGCTGCGCGACGATGCCGCCGCTTCGCCGCGCATCCGCCAGCTGTCGGTCGCCGAAATCATGGCCGAAACCATTCGCCGCATCAGCAACGACGACTCGGTCTCGTCGCTGTTCATTGATTAGTCGCTAGCAGGTAGGCGTTAGTTGTTAGCAGCTTTTGCTAATGGCTAATCACTACCGACTAATAACCATTTTTTTAACCTTCCCGCTCTGGTCGCGGATCGGGAAATACTCTGGAGTATCAACATGCAATTCGAAGTTATCGCCAATGCGCGTACGTTGCAGGGAACGGGTGCGAGCCGCCGCCTGCGTCGCGCCGGCACGGTGCCTGGCATCGTTTACGGTGGTGAGGCCGCTCCGGTCGCCATCGAAACCAACCACAACGACCTGCTGCTGAAGATGAAGAAGGAAGCCTTCTACTCTTCCGTCATCAACATGGTCATCGACGGCAAGAAGGAACAAGTCCTGCTGCGCGACTACCAGACGCACGCCTACAAGCAGCTGATCCTGCACGTCGATTTCCAGCGCGTCGATGCCACCCACGAATTGCATATCAAGGTGCCGCTGCACTTCGTCAACGAAGAAGCCGGCCCGGGCGTCAAGCTGAATGGCGGCCTGGTTAACCACGTCACCACCGAACTGGACATTCACTGCCTGGCCAAGGATCTGCCTGAGTTCATCGAAGTCGACCTCGGCGCCCTGAACGTTGGCGACAACATCCACGCCTCGCAGGTCAAGCTGCCGGCTGGCGTTGCCCTGGTCAAGCATGGCGAGGAAGACCCGATCGTGGTCAGCATCGTTGGCAAGGGCGGCGCCCAGGCCACCGAAGGCGAAGCCGCCGCCGAGTAATCTGCGCACTCCGCTATACTCTGGCCGCCGTAGGCATCTTGCCCCGGCGGCCTTTTCACGACTGCACGCATGACCGCTCCCCGCCTCATCGTCGGCCTCGGCAACCCCGGGCCGGAGTACGAAGCCACCCGTCACAACGTCGGGTTCTGGTTCGTCGACCACCTGGCCGACAAGCTGAAGGTATCGCTCGCCCCGCAAGGCAAATTTTTCGGCAAGGCCGGTCGTGACGGCGAGGTCTGGCTGCTGCAGCCGACCACGTACATGAACCGTTCCGGCCAGGCAGTCGCGGCACTGGCTAACTTCTACAAGATCACCCCGGCCGAGGTGCTGGTCATCCATGACGACCTCGACCTGCCGCCCGGTGGCATCCGCCTCAAGCAGGGCGGCGGCAACGGCGGCCATAACGGCCTGAAGGACATCCAGGCCAAGCTCGGTACGCCGGATTTCTGGCGCCTGCGCATCGGCATCGGCCATCCGCGCACGCTCGGCCTGTCGCAACAGGTGGCCGACTTCGTCTTGCACCAGCCGCGCAAGGAGGAACAGCCGGATATCGAGCACGCCCTGTCCCGCTGCCTGCACGCCTGGCCCCAACTTTCTGCCGGAGATTATGCCGGCGCCCAACGACTGCTTCACGGCAAAGGCGTTTAGTCGGCCTAAACAAAGGAAAAAACATGTCTCTGAAATGCGGTATCGTCGGCCTGCCCAACGTCG
>CAZDRS010000516.1:0-1781 GCA_964507585.1 uncultured Dechloromonas sp. | reverse complement strand
ACCCTGATACACTTCGTGAAATTAACGATGCGAGTATCTTGGAAAGTCCTGAGTCAATGATGAGACGAGTTGAATTTACTGCTGGTATTGCTGCTGGTAAACGTGCGTTCAAGAATCAACAATTAAGACTTGAAACTCAGAGAGCTTTAGCTGAGAAAATTGCATGGTGGGCAGCGCATGAAAAAGCTAAAGGACTTGACGACAGGCAGATACATATTAGATTTTTTATGGAGTTCGGTTTAACGATTCTTCAAGCCTTGGCCGAACCAACAGTTGACATGAAAGAAACCATTGAGACGCTAGAGGGGAAATATAATGCGTAGATTTGAATACTTTGCAAATAGGGGTTTAACTAATTCTAACAGTGATGATTACGGTACGTTCGCATCAAGTAAAACAGATACAAGACGTGAATATGTTCATTGGTGTACAAGTGATAAATGTTGTCACTATATAGCAGGACATAGAACTTTAAAAAATAATGAAGTTGTACCTATCAATAAATATAAAATGAAAGTTCACAAGTTTACCAAATATGTACGAGTACCTGACTGTCCTGAGTGTGGAAGTGCGTTGGTGATTAAATGAAATCAGAAGCAGAAGTAAGTGATGATGTTGTCATTGAAGCATCTAAGTATAATTTAAAATTATTTAGAAATAATTCAGGTAGTTTTATCAATCCTCGTGGTGTACCAGTTAGGTTTGGCCTTGGTAATATTTCAAAACGATTCAACAAATTAATGAAGACATCTGATTATATTGGATGGACACCAGTAGTTATCACGCCTGAAATGGTAGGTAAAACTGTTGCTGTATTTACAGCACTTGAAATTAAAGAAGCTGATTGGAAATACAGCGGAGATGAACGTGAGGTTGCTCAAAAGAAGTTCATTGATTTGGTAAATAATTCAGGTGGGATTGCGTCATTCATCAAAAGTGTTGAACAGGTTAAGCAATTGGTTTTTAATTATTTTTCTAACGACAAGACTAACTAACCTTAGTCGCTCACGGTTGGGTTTCATACCTTTCCCGACCGTGAGCTGTCCGTTAGTTTTTAAAAGGTTTAAAAGGTAAAGGGTATGTTCTACGGTTTAAAAGTTTTTCCAGCTACTATTATTAATGAGGGAGGCAAACTAAAAAAAGTTCCTATCATTAAGTCGTGGGCTGAAAGTGCTAGTAACGACCCGAATAAAATAGCTGAATGGCAAGCTACCTTTGGAGATCAAATTAAACTTTGGGGTGCTCCGACAGGTAGAATTAACGGTATCGTCGCTGTTGACGTTGATATTAAAAACGGTGATGGCTTTCAATCTTTACGAGATAATAATTTAATTACACCTCCGACAATAACTCAAACAACTATGTCGGGTGGTAAACATTTCATTTATAAATATCCTGATAACCCAGACGTTCATCTTGGTAACACAGCTGGTAGCTATGCACCAAATGTAGACACTCGTGGTGAAGGTGGTTGGATTGCTGTTTATCAGTTGGATGTAAGCCAGCAAATAGCTGACGCACCAGAATGGCTTTTAAGGGGTGCAAAAAAGAAAGATCACTCTAATATCCAATCCAACTTTAAATACTCACCAGAGGCTTGTGCAACGCTTTTAAAGCAGCTTACAGATAAGATCACTGAGGCACCTGTTGGTGAGTCCAATAACATTCTTAATATTTGTGCATTTCAGGCAGGGCAAGAACTCTTAGCGACCAATTCAATGAGTCGTGAAGATGGTGTCGGTAATCTTTTCCATGCTGCTACACTTAGACGTAAACCAAAA
>CAZDRS010000515.1:0-1781 GCA_964507585.1 uncultured Dechloromonas sp. | reverse complement strand
TTTGATTTCATCCTCACGGAGTTACCATGACTTACTCCTTCACCGAGAAGAAACGTATCCGCAAGAGCTTCGCCAAGCGCGCCAGCGTGTTGGACGTTCCTTACTTGTTGGCCACCCAATTGCAGTCCTTCAAGGATTTCCTGCAAGATGAGGTTGCTCCCGAGAAGCGGAAAAACGAAGGCCTGCAGGCCGCGTTCACCTCGATTTTCCCGATCGTTTCGCATTCCGGCAACGCTCGCCTGGAGTTCGTCAGCTACATGCTGGGCGAGCCGGCCTTCGATGTGACCGAGTGCCACCAGCGTGGCCTGACTTTCGCCTCGTCGCTGCGTGCCAAGGTTCGCCTGGTTATCATGGATCGCGAAGCTCCGGATACGGTGAAGGAGGTCAAGGAGCAGGAAGTCTACATGGGTGAAATCCCCCTGATGACGACCAACGGTTCCTTCGTGATCAACGGTACTGAGCGGGTCATCGTTTCCCAGTTGCATCGTTCGCCTGGTGTCTTCTTCGAGCACGATCGTGGCAAGACCCACAGCTCGGGCAAGTTGCTCTTCTCGGCACGTGTGATTCCTTACCGCGGTTCCTGGCTGGACTTCGAATTCGATCCGAAGGACACCCTGTTCTTCCGCGTCGACCGCCGTCGCAAGATGCCGGTGACCACGCTGCTCAAGGCCATTGGCATGAGTTCCGAGGAAATCCTTGAACAGTTCTTTGAATTCGACACCTTCCTGCTCGGCAAGGAGAAGGTCGAATTCACGCTGGTTCCCGAGCGTCTGCGCGGTGAAGTTGCCCGTTTCGACTTTGTCGGCCCGGATGGCAAACTGATCGTCGCCAAGGACAAGCGCATCACCGCCAAGCATATCCGCGATATCGGCACTGCCGGCATCAAGCAGATTGCCGTGCCGGAAGAGTTCCTGATTGGCCGCGTGCTCGCCAAGAACATCATCGACAAGGCTACCGGTGAAGTCGTGGCCAACGCCAATGACGAAATCACCGAGACCGTGCTCGCCAAGCTGCGCGATGCCGAGATCACCACTGTCGAGACGCTGTACACCAACGACCTCGATCGCGGTGCCTTCATCTCGAATACCCTGCGTTCCGATGAAACGGCTTCCCGCCAGGCTGCCCGTATCGCCATCTATCGCATGATGCGTCCGGGTGAGCCGCCGACGGAAGAAGCGGTCGAAATCCTCTTCAACGGCCTGTTCTACTCCGACGAGCGTTATGACTTGTCTGGCGTCGGCCGCATGAAGTTCAATCGCCGCCTGTCGCGTCAGGACGTCATCGAATACAAGGTCATGGTCAAGGCGCTGGCCTCCAAGGCCGAAGCCGCCCTGAAGAACCTGGCCGAGGCCGCTGCCCAGCCGCTGGCTGCGATTCAGGACATGGTCAGCCTGCTGCCTTACGGCGCCCGTGCCATGATCGAGAACGCCTCGCTGGCAGATGCCGAGGCACTGGCCGCCAAGCTGAAGCCGCTTGGCACCAATGTCGAGGTGCGCGAACAGCTGACCCTGTCACCGCGCGACATCGTCGACGTGATTCGCATCCTGGTCGAACTGCGCAACGGTCGTGGTGATATCGACGATATCGATCATCTGGGTAACCGCCGTGTCCGCTCTGTCGGCGAACTGGCCGAAAACCAGTTCCGCGCCGGCTTGGTGCGTGTCGAGCGCGCCGTCAAGGAGCGTTTGTCGCAGGCTGAATCCGACAATCTGATGCCGCACGACCTGATCAACGCCAAGCCGATCAGCGCTGCGATCAAGGAGTTCTTCGGTTCCAGCCAG
>CAZDRS010000514.1:0-1782 GCA_964507585.1 uncultured Dechloromonas sp. | reverse complement strand
CAAAAAACTAATTGTTACCCTTTTTGGGATATTCTTTGTAGTTTTTATTATGTATCTAACTTTTTTCGCTATCCATACATCACTACTGACAAGAAGTGGTCAGGACGATGATTTTGTGGGTATAAAATACCAGTCTACACTTATTGGCAACAAAAACTACAACTCACATATAACCATGACATCCCGTGAAAAATTTTTTGAGCTACAGCTGACTATGATATCGGGACAGGAAAACATGCGCAAAGGTCACCCTTACCATGCAATATGGTACACATGGCCATTAATGAATAAGCCAATATTGTTCTGGGTAAATGATGCCAAAGCTCCAACAGCCAGAATCTACCTTATTGGCAACATTGTCATTTGGCTGTCAATATGGCCGTTATATATATATGGTGTGTTTTTATTGATGAAAAATTATAAGAAACTTAGACCCGAACAGACAAAGATATTATTTATATTGCTACTGAGTTTTATGTTAAATTTTTTACCGTTCGGCGGTATAAATCGCGAAATGTTCCTATATCACTACATAGTTGCATATATATTTAGTCTGATGGTTGCTATATATGTATGGGATACGTATATAAACATTCAGAAACAAAACAAAAAATACATTAACATCCTAAAAGTTATATATTTTGTAATATTACTAACATGTATTTGTGTATTTGTGTATTTGTCACCAATAATATATGGCTGGCAAATAACAAATAATCAATACGAAAAAATACTATTTATAAAAAGTTGGCGCTAAGTTAAATATTTTTTAATATATACGCTCAATATGTTTGTGTATTTTGGCTGATGGTTGTAAAATTTAGACATAAGGGTTATAAAAAATTGAAAATAGAATGAAAATAAATATTATTTTAAACAGGAAGTGGGTTTTGACAAAATCGACTATTTTTTTGTTCTTGACAATAATGTTATTGAATATTTCTAGTATATTGATTTTCTCAGTTACCACATCTGCAGCTACTGTACCTGGAACTACTCCAGCTACAACTACTCCAGCTACAACTACTCCAGCTACAACTACTCCAGCTACCCAGGCGGCTCCAGCAAAACCAAAATATTTAGATGTCAATAGAGAAGGGTGGAATTTTTATAAAATTGGACCAGATATAATTATAGCAAGAGGCCCTGCCGCTAAAGATTTGGCTGTATTCAAAAAAGATGGTGCTGGTAATTATAACCAAAGGGCTGACTACTTCTGGGGAGATAACGGTTCAGGTTCATATTGGGACTGTGGCGCCTGGATAGGACCCAAAAATACTGATACACAGCTTAATGAACCAAAAGGATGTCCTCCAGATAATAATAATCTAACCATTGGAAGTATAAATAGCAATCTATTGGCTGATGGCCATGTATTTAAAGATGTAGCTGAAGCTGGGCAAGGTTCTAATGAAATGAAGGCTATAATTCCACTATTAAATAATAAAAACTGGGGCGATACACCAACGGGTTGTCCCGGTTTTGGCGGCACTCCTCCAGCCAATGCAAACTATAGATGCCCCGACCCAACGACTGGAACACAAGCCGAAGCTGCGATAATAAACGGTAAACTAGAAACAGATCCTGCAAAAGTTGCTGCTGGTCTTCAGGCTGCTACAGCTGCTACTGTAGCGGCAAACAATGCATCATCAAACCAAAGTCCTGTCGAAAGGTGTGAAGACCAGGGTGGTGTATTTGGGTGGATATTTTGCCACGCAGCAGCTGTTGCCGATGATTTCGCATCAGTATTTGAGCGATATCTAGCAAACCTGCTGCGAGTAG
>CAZDRS010000513.1:0-1782 GCA_964507585.1 uncultured Dechloromonas sp. | reverse complement strand
TGGATGGCGCCGTTGGCGTAGGGCAGGGCGGAGGTGACGAGGATTTTGCGCGACATGGCAGGCGAGCCGTTGAAGATAAAACATAATTTTACCGCGACCGGGCTTGCCTCGTAGAGACTTACCCCACGGCGCCGTAACGGCTACACTTTGTTACGGAACGTAAACGATTGTGATCAGTTGGTAAAACTGCTGTTGGCATCGTTGCCGAAGTGCGTTACAGCGAGCAGAATTCGCCGCGAATTGGAGGGGTTATGAATTTTGCGGTAGTTGAAGACAGCCGGAGCCAGGCTGAAGTACTGAAAGCGCTGTTGAAGAGCGAAGGGCACCAGGCCGAGGTTTTTCCCGATGGGGCATCTTGTATCGAGGCGTTGAAGTCCCGTGGTTTCGACTGTTTCATCATCGACTGGAACCTGCCGGACATGGACGGTACCGAGGTGCTCAAGCACGTTCGTGAACAATGTGGCTGGGATGTGCCGGTCGTCTTCTGCACGGCGCGCACCGACGAGGAAGCTGCCGCCGACATCCTGCGCGCCGGTGCCGACGACTACGTTCCCAAGCCGATCCGCTACATGGAATTCATGGCGCGCATCCATGCCCTGATGCGGCGCCGCAAGCCGCGTGTCAGCACACTCAATTTCGGCGGCATTGAAATCGATCTCGACGGGCGTCGCATTCGCCTGGCCGGTGTCGATGTCGACCTGACCCAGCGTGAATTCGAACTGGCGGTGATCCTGCTCCAGAACATCGGTCGTGTGCTGTCGCGCGACGAGTTGCTGAGCACCGTTTGGGCGCGCGATACCGGCGTCGATACGCGCACCGTTGACACCCATGCCAGCCGCCTGCGCAAGAAACTCGGTCTGGCTGGGGAAAGCGGCCTGATGCTGTCTTCCGTCTATGGTCAGGGCTACCGGCTCGACACGGTGCAGGGAAGCTGATTCACGCTTCGGGTTTCGGTTATACTAGACAAAATTGCTCGGGTATTTCCCGGCCGTCTACCTAAACCCGGAGTTTCCATGAGTTTTACTGAACAGCAAATCAAGGCCGCGCTGTCTGCCGCGGTTGATCCCAATACGGGCAAGGATTTCGTCGCCGGCAAGGCGCTCAAGAATCTCAAGATCGACGGTGCCGACGTGTCGTTCGACATCGAGCTCGGCTATCCGGCCAAGACCCAGATCGACACCATCCGCAAGCAGGTGATCGCTGCCGTGCGCGGCGTGCCGGGCGTCGGCAACGTGTCGGCCAACGTGTTTACCAAGATCGTCGCCCACTCGGTGCAGATGGGCGTCAAGCTGCTGCCCGGCGTCAAGAACATCATCGCCGTGGCTTCCGGCAAGGGCGGCGTCGGCAAGAGCACGACAGCCGTTAACCTGGCCTTGGCCCTGGCTCAGGAAGGCGCTTCCGTCGGCATTCTCGATGCCGACATCTACGGCCCGTCGCAGCCGCAAATGCTCGGTATCGCTGGTCAGCAGCCGGAGTCCAAGGACGGCCAGAGCATGGAGCCGCTGGAGGCATACGGCCTCAAGGCAATGTCGATCGGCTTCATGGTCGATGTCGAAACGCCGATGGTCTGGCGCGGCCCGATGGTCGCCCAGGCGCTCGACCAGATGCTCGGCCAGACCAACTGGGGCGAGATCGATTACCTGGTCGTCGACATGCCGCCGGGTACCGGCGACATCCAGCTGTCGATGTCGCAGAAAGTGCCGGTCACCGGCGCCGTGATCGTCACCACGCCGCAGGACATCGCGCTGATCGACGCGCGCAAGGGCCTGAAGATGTTCGAGA